>DPMS01000632.1 GCA_003541285.1 Actinomycetota bacterium | reverse complement strand
TCCGTTACTCCGCCGGGTGGCAGCGCCAAGGCCGGTGATGAGGGCGGGCGGACCCGGTGGCTGCCGCGTGTCGGCATGTATCGCGCCGGCCTGATGCGGCTCACTGCGCCACGCCTGAGCCTGCAGCGATTCGGCATATCGCGGCTTGGCCTGCACCGGGGTGAGGATCCGGGTGGCAAGGCATTCGCCGCCGTGACCATCCTGCCCACGCTGCTGCTGGTGGCCTGGCTGGTGGCGGGCCTGCCGCTGCTGGTGGCTGGCCGTTTCCTGCCGGTCCCGATGGTGCTGATCTCGGTCCCGGTGGCGGTTGGCCTGGTCATGCTGACCAGGCGGTATCTGCCTGGCCGCTGGCCGGGGCCGGGCGACTCGGACCCGGTGAACCGGGCCGGACGGGGCGCCGGCGGGCCCGGCTGGCACGCCTGGCTGGGGCTGGCAGGCACGGTGGTGGTCGCGGTCGGGTTTGCCGTCTGGCAGTTCCAGCAGAATTCGCCACAGTTCATCGTGAGTCGGGATCCCGGGGCGTATTTCCAGCTTGGCTACTGGATAGCCGAGCACGGATCGCTGCCGATTCCGCCTTTGCTCGGGGCATTCGGCGGCAGCCACCCTGGCCTCACCCTCTCCAGCCTCGGATTCGCCGGTAACGCCGGGGCGGTCGCGCCCCGGCTGGCGCCCGGCCTGCCGATGGTGCTGGCGGCTGGGCTGTGGATACACAGCCTGCCAGGGGGGGCGGCGGTGAGCCCGCTCCTTGGTGCGTTTGCGGTGCTCACGGTTGGCGGGCTGACAGGTCGGCTGGCCGGGCCGCACTGGGCTCCGGCCGGCGCGTTCCTGCTGGCGCTCACCCTGCCCGAGATGTACACAAGCCGGTCGGCGTTCCCTCAGATTTTTGCCCAGGTTCTACTGTTTGGTGGACTGTGCATGGTGGTGGACTCGCTCGGCCCACGGCAGTCCCGTCTCCTGGCGGCGCTCGGCGGCCTTGCCATGGGGCTCACCGTGCTCGTGCAGGTCGGCTCGCTGGGGGTCTTGCTGCCCACCATCGTGTTCATCGGGGCACTGCTGGCCGCGCGCAAGCCGCAGGCGTTCCCCTTGTACGGCGGACTGCTGGTTGGGGCCGGTTGCGGGCTGGCCGGGGGTTTCCTGCTCGCTGAGCCGATGATGAGTGCGGTGGCGCCGCAGCTTGGCCTGGCTGGGCTGGCCGCGGCCGGTTTCGTGCTGGTGACCCTGGCCGGCGCCGCGGTGGGGCTGGCGGATCCGCTCCGTCGGCGAGCGGTCCGGGTGCTGGCCGCCCCCCCACTGCGGTGGCTGCCAGAGGCGGGCGCCGTGATCGTGGCGGTAGCCGCCGCCGGATTGTTCATCCGCCCGTACCTGCAGACGGTCCGGGATGGTGCCAGCACATATGTCGCCGCCCTGCAACGGCTGTCGGAACTGCCGGTTGATCCCCGTCGGCTGTACGCCGAGGACAGCCTGTACTGGGTGATCTGGTATCTGGGTACGCCAGCGCTGCTGCTCGGAGTGGCAGGCCTCGCCATGCTCACCCGCCGGTGCATGCAGGCTCTCATCACCTGGCGCGACCCCACCGGGACGGCAGGTGCCTGGGCAATGCCCCTGATGATCATTGGCTGGGGGACAGCCACTGTGCTGTGGCGCCCCGATACCGTCCCGGACCAGCCGTGGGCGAGCCGGCAACTGGTCCCTGTTCTGCTGCCGGGGCTGATCGTGGCAGCGGTCTGGGTCTCGGCCTGGATGGCGGTACGGGCCAGGGAACGAGGCGCCGGCACGATAGCGGTCGCAGCCGCTGTCGCCTGCTTCGTCGCGGCGCTCGCGGTGCCCTCCGCGGTGACCACCCTGGGGATTGGGCGGAGACAGGCCACACCGTCCGGCCCGGCCCCGGCAACCAGTGGGCTCGCCTTCCAGCGCACGGGCACCGGAGAAGAGATCGCCGTCCGCATGCTGTGCGGGGCGATACCGGCCCGGGCGTCAGTAGTGTTCCTGGACAGCACCGCGGCCAGCGAGTTCACGCAGGTGGTCCGCGGCGTGTGCGGCGTTCCGGCCGCCGTCGCGGCGGGTGCGACCCAGGCGCAGGTCGATGAGATGACCGGCGGGATCACCAGGGTCGGCCGGTATCCAGTGCTGCTCGCCACCAACCAGGCAGAACTCACCCCCTACCAGCTGCAGCCCCGCAAGGTACTCGACCTGACCACGGCCCAGGACGCCCACCTGCTGACCCAGCCACCGGCATCCACCTGGCCGGTGCGTTATGTCCTGTGGATGTCGGGGCCGGGCGGGACGGCAAGCCTGCCTAGCGACGCGTGATCACCGGGACGGGTGGATGCTGGCGGGGCGTGTGGTCCCGGGCGGAGCGGGTTTCTGGCGGGGCGGCTGGCGGCAGTGCCGGTCCGGCGGGGCGCGCCCTGATTTGCCTCCGGATGCGCAACGCCCTACAGTGAAGGGACATCGACGCGGGGTGGAGCAGTTCGGTAGCTCGCTGGGCTCATAACCCAGAGGTCGCAGGTTCAAATCCTGCCCCCGCTACCAAGTAGTTGCAGGTCAGAGGCCTGATCGCCAGGACGGCGGTCGGGCCTCTTGATCTTCGTGGCAGCATGATCAGGCCATATCACGTGGGATCTGGCCCGGGGACGCGGCACCGGGCGGCCCAGGAGGGGCAAGACTGGCACGGGAGCGCGTGTGGTATCAGCCTGAGCGTGTGCTGTGACACCTGCCCCGTCGGCCCTGAGCGTGCCTGGAGTGTTCGCCGCCGATCGCCGAGGAGGCGTGCGTGGATATCAAGTCGCTGGAGGAACTCCGCCAGGTTGATGAGCGGACGCTCCGGTTCGCGCCGCTAGGGCTGGCGCTGGGCGGCAAGATGCGGCCAGAAGATGCGGCGCTGTATCAGCAGAGGTCATCAGCCACGCCGGACTGGCACCGGTGGTAGCAGAGCGCACGCGGATCACCTTCGATCGATGGCGCAGGCTCTATGCCTACGGGGTCTTCGATGGCGTCCTCCTGGGCGGAGTGGGCTGGGGTAGTTGGCTAGCAGTGTGGGTCGCAGTAGCTGTAGGCGGAGCGGCGGCCTGGGTCAGGGATTGCACTGTCCAGGTCGATCAGCCGGACCTGGCGGCCTGAGCCGTGCAGCGGCATCCAGACCGGTTCGGCCGGGCAGGTCACCTGCGGGTCGATCGCGCCAGTCGCAATGCGCAAGCTGAGCGAATCGGTGCTTGTGGCGAGGGCGCGGCGGGCGGTCTGCTCCCGGCGCGGGCTCAGGAAGCAGAAGAGCAGCGGCGGCACCTGCTGGTGGTAGCGGGACATGACTTCGGCCAGCCTGACGTAGCCGTCGAGCTTGCCCGCCAGCTGGGCCAGATGCTCGCTGCCGGTGTCATGCTCGAGCATGAACGTGATCTCCCGGCCGCCTTCCGCCCAGACACCGAGCCCGTCCGGTTGCGGGAGCGACGCGAGGGCGGACAGGCTGATCGGGAGCTCGTAGAAGAACTCGGCGGTGTGACTTTCGCTCAGCCACGTTCGTAGTTCGCCACCGCCGCCGCGGGCATGCGCGGCCAGCGAGACGAAGAACCAGTGGGCCCCAGTCATGTGAGAGAGCCGCTGGGACCGTTGCAATGCGACCTGCCGCCCGGCGCGTACCTGCGGCAGCCACTTCTTGTCGTCGCGGTCTTCGGCGCCCAGCAGCGCGGCGCCGAGCGGACCGAGCAGGTAATGCCACGCCGCCGACCCACTCGCCCGGTGCGGGCGGAAGCGGCGCAGCACGCCGAGCCTTGCGAGCACGTCGAGCCTGTGGCGCGCCGTGATGATGTTGTCGAATGCGAGCGCGGTCAGCTGGTCGGTGGTCAGTACCCGGTGCTCGGCGACGACGCGGACCAGGAAGCGGTCGCGATCCGTCAGCCGGGCGGCCGCCCTAAGCACCGCTTGGCCGTCGGCCACGCTGACCCGCGTCCGCCGCGTGGCGAGTGATTGTGATGTCATCAGTCATCAGTCCCGGTTCCGTGCCGCAGGTACATTGGAGCGCTGACTAGTGGCTTCGCCTGGGTCCAGCCCGGCAGGCGCATCGGCCATTCTGGGTGTCCGGCCCATGGTCCGGACGGCTGTCCTGTCCACCAGCCGCGGCAAGCGACGGTGCTCAGTCAGTTCAGTCACCTCGTATGGAGAAATCCGGGTGCTCGGGGCGGTTTTCACGCGCGGAGCCGAGATCGTTATGGACCTGCGGCCGGGCGACCGAATCCCGCCGCAGTGCTATGCCGGTAGGCGTGGCGCTGTGAGCGGCTGGAATGCAGGCGAGTCCCATAGATAGAAATCCGGCTTCGGTGCCAGTTATTGATGTTGGCACCAAAATCTGGTCGGCAAGCCCGGTCGGTCCGCATCGTTGCTAGAACGCTGCCCGTGTGGGCCGTGTCGGCGAGACGCGGGCGCCAGGCTGGTAATGGTGCAGGTGCTATGTCAGCCGCCGTGTGCGCGGCACAGAGCCTCGCGGGCCTGCACGTCGGCCTGCCCTATCGGCGGTCTGCAGGAACTACCTGAGGCGGCCAGCCCGGCGGAACGCGATTGTGGTCGCATAACGCCCAGCGCCTGATCTGCAGATCTGCGCGGCTGCCATGGCCTTGCGAGCCGGCCGTAACTCCGCGCGTGAATGGCGGTTCTGGAATCCGCGCCACCTCGCGAAGGGACCCATCTGACTAAGCGTGAGATTGGCTAGTGCCAGGAGTCTCCAGGGCGAGGAAGCCAGCGATCGCGGCACGCAGCGCGGGCTGGCGCCCGCCGGCGTCGAGTTCTATCAGGGCCGCTTCGACGACAAGGCCGACCCACAACAGCGCGCTCTCGTAGGGGTGCGGCACGTCCATGGCCTGGAAATCGCTTTTGAAGTATTCCGCAGTGGTTTTGTTCCTCGCGCGGATCTCGTCGCGGATCTTTCTTTCCGCGCGTGCTTCCAGGAGCAAGGCTCGGACCCCTCGGTCGCGGAGGCAGCCGTCGAGATAGGTGTGGGACGTGGCGAGCAGGCGCTCGGCTCCGGGGTCCATGCCGGCTATGGCGTCGAATATTTCAGCGAAGATCCGGGAGTGGAATTCGCGGTGCAGGGCAAGTAGATATTCCGGGCGATCCCCGAAATGGTGGAAGAACGTGCCCTTGGCGACTCCGGCCTGTTCGACCAGCAGGTTGATGCTGAGCCCGGCGAGGCTGGTCGTGTCCGCGAGCCGCAGGCCGGTCTCGATGAGGATCTCGCGTGTGCGGATCGCCGACGCCTGGCGTCTGGTCATCCGTTCCGCCGGTGCGGGGCCACCCCCGCCGGCAGGCGTCGCTCGCATTGAGCTCATCTGGTGACGGCCGGGTTCGCCTGCCAGCGGGCCCTCCTGAGCCGGAACCTCCATCAGACCCCCTTGCACCGATCGACGTGCTCACGATATCGTTGACCGACCGGTCGGTCAACGAACTGGCTGGTGGGGGAAAGCGATGGCCCGAGCGCAGACCCGCTGCGGCGGGATCTCCTACAGCGAGCAGGGAACGGGGTTCCCGCTGGTCCTGCTGCACGCGAGCCTGTGCGACCGCCGCGACTTCGACCCGATCATCCCGGCCCTGGCCGAACGGCGTCGCGTGATCGGCGTGGACTGGCCCTGGCATGGGCAATCAGACTCCCCTTCGCCTCCCCTCAAGGCGGGGGCGGGGGTTTTAGCCGACGTCCTGGAGGACATCGGCCTGCCGCGACGTGCAGGGCGCGCCACTCACGCCGCGATCGCAGGCTCCCGCCTAGAGCTCCTGGGCACCGGCCACATGCCGTTCTCGTCGGATCCCCAGGCGTTCTTGTCGCTGGTAATGCCATTCATTGAACGAGTGGAATCGACATGAGACACGCATGCGGCAATGTGCCGGGTAATGGGGCCGACGGCCCGCAGGCATGCGGGCGGGCTCCGCGTCACGCGCGTCGCGCAGACAGTGAGGCTCGCGCCGCTGGTGTGATGACCGGGGGACGCAGGTCGGCCCGCGCCTTGGTTATCGCGCTGACCGTGGTCACCGCGACTGCGGCGCTGACATCGGGGTGCGGGGGGAACAGCACGGCAGACGCGCTTCAGGAACACCTGCTGTCTGCTTCTGACCTGCCAGCCGGCTGGTCATCGGCGCCGGTCAACCCGAAGAGCGTGCAGACAACCGCCCCATGCCTGACAAGCCTGCCCGCGAACGCGAAAGGTATCACCTACGCGGCCGCGGGCTTCGTGCAGGGAACCGCGATTCCCACCCTCGGCGAGGTCCTGGCCACCGGCCCGCAGGCCAAGCCGAGATGGCGCAGCCTCAGCCGGGCAATGGCTCACTGCCGCACGGCCACGATCACCATCGCAGGCAAGAAAGCACCGGTCACTATCACGCCGCTGTCCTTCCCGCGGGCCACCACCACGACCGCCGCCTACGCCTGGACCTTCACCATTGCGGGCATCCACATCACCGACGACCTTGTCCTTTTCGAGGCCGGGAAGGACACGGGCTATCTCACCTACTCCGATCTGGGAACGCCGGCGTTCGAGACGGTGCAGGCTTTCCTGGCTGCGGCGGTGGCGAAAGCCCGGACGGGAACGACGGCCCGGATCCCGGCCGAGGGCTCGATCTCGTCCGCGCCTGTGCGCACGGCCCGCACGAAGCTGGGCGTGGTCGCGTACCGTGCTGTCGGAACCGGGCCGTCTCTGGTCCTGATCACCGGCTACGGCGCCACCATGGAGAGCTGGGACCGGCTTTTCGTTGACACGCTCGCCCAGCGCTACCACGTCGTGATATTCGACAACGCCGGCATCGGACCGACCCAGGCCCTGCCGGCGCCGCTCACCATCGACGCGATGGCCAGCCAGACGAGCGCCCTCATCAGCGCGCTCGGCCTCCAGCGGCCCGACATCCTCGGCTGGTCGATGGGCAGCATGATCGCCCAGGCCCTCGCGGTCCTCCACCCCCACCAGGTGCGCCGCCTAGTCCTGTGCGCCAGCTGGCCAGGCGACGGCACGGCGATAGCGCCCTCCCGGACAGCAATAGACGCGCTCACCACCGGCAACTCACCGAAGGTGATGTCCGTCCTGTTCCCCCCCGGTCAGGCCGCCGCGCAAAACACCTACCTGGCCTCGACCTCCAGCTATCCCCCTGCCCCCGCCGTCGCGGCTGCCACCGTGACCGCCCAGGGACACGCAGTCGACCAGTGGTGGGCCGGCACTGACCCGGCGGGCCGGCAAGCCGCCACGATCACCGCCCCCACCCTCATCGCCGATGGCACCGCCGACCGACTCGACCCGCTCGCCAACAGTCAGACACTCGTCGGCATGATCCCGGCAGCAAAGCTCACCCTCTATCCCGACGCCGGCCACGCCTTCCTGTTCCAGGACCAAGCCGCCTTCATCCCCCTGATCGAGTCCTTTCTCGGCTGACAACCCACCCGTGCACCACGCAGCGCCAGCCGAGCCAGGCGGGACATTCTGCGAGCGTCCACAAATCGCCAGGCCGCCGGCACCGCTACTGAGTCGGCAGCGGGCTGCCGGCGGGCCAGCCGCGAACCCGATCGCCTTAGGTGATGGCNNCCGTCACCGGAAACTCGGCGTCCGGATAGATGTTGATGACATCGAGCATGTCGGCGAGAACTCGATGATCGAAGCCAGCGTCCCTGCTGGCGGCGAGTTCCTGGAGCCTTGTCCGGGTGAATCTGCCGCTAGTGACGATCGCGTCGATGTCGATGAAGTCCCGTGCCTCGGCGCGGGTGAACAGCGCTTCCATCTTGCCGCCTGCGACGTCGTCCACGTGCACGACTGGTCCGATGCTCATAGTGACTGGCGCTTTGCTGCGGATGTCGGCGGCGAGTTCAACCTTGCCTGACTCACCGGAGTGCGTGTCGGTTGCCCACAGCCGGGCGAAATGATCGCTGCAGACGTCGACGCGGACCGTGAAGCAGTTCTTCTCGTACGCGGACTTGATGGTGGCGACTCCATCGCGGAAGTCTGTGCGTTCCGCTGAGGTGAACAGGTCCACCTCCTCGCTCGGGCGGGTGAAAAGCCATGCGCCTGAACGGCATAGCCGCCGGCCAGCGCGAACCCGAGGTCTGAACCAGCACGCAGCGCGACTTGCGCGAGGCGCTCGTGGAAGGCGTCCACTTACGCCGCGCGACCGAGGCTGGGGAACCGGTCCTCCCACAGCGCCCGTACACGCGGCGGCAAGACGAGTTGTGGCCACAGCCACATCAGGACCTGGGCGTTGAGGAATCGGCGCAGATCCGCCACGTGGGTGCTCTCCCTGATAACCCGTATGTAGAGCAGCCGTGTGTCGCTGAAGTCGTCCAGCTTGTACACCCGGCGGGGCCCCCAGTCCAGGTGGCCGGGCAGTTCCACGACGCCCCGGGTTCGACCAGTGAGTTCCTCAAGGGTGTCAGGAACCGTGTACGGCCGTGCTGCGGCGTATCCGATCGCGCTCATGCTCCCAGTGTCCCTCTGCCGGTGCTGGAGGGGGCTCTCGGTGGCGCGGCCGCGGATACGGGATAGCGCATCCAGGGCGGTTTCGTCGGCTTCCGGCAAGGTGTGCAGGTATTTCTCGGTAGTGGCAATGCTGCCGTGGCCGAGCCGTTCCTTGACGACTTGCAGGTCGGCGCCGCCGACGAGCAGCCAAGAGGCATGTGCGTGGCGAAGATCATGAATGCGCACTCGGATACCCAGGCCAGCGGCCTGCACGGCAGGCTCCCAGACCTGGCGTCAGAACCAGTCCGCCGGGATGTGCCCGTCGGTGTCACGGGAACGGCTGCGGCGAGGATCATCCTTGCCGGCAGCCCGACGCCGTGCCCGGTAGGCAGCGTACGCGGCTTTGCAGTGCCAGCAGCGGCACTTCCCGGCTGCGTATCCGCTCAGAGTCCCATGCCGGTACTGGCGTCCCTTGTCGTTCGGTTCGGTCAGCCCGAGCCCTCCCGGAGCTGACGCAAGGGTCGGCGCCGTGGCGCCGGTGCGACCGGCCGGGATGGGGAACAGAAGATCATCGCGGCCCAGCGCATGACCGGTGACGTGAGCCCGGAGCTTGCGGGCGATCTGGACGCTGAGCTTGAGCCGACGGTACTCCTTGTCCTTGGGGTAGTCCTTGACCTGGAAACGCCCCCCGTCTGGGTGGAACTTCGGGTTGACCTCGATGACCGCTCGGCTCACCGTCAGGATGCCGGTGAGCAGGTCTAGGTCCCGGACTCGCAGCTCGGACAGCTCGCCCCAGCGCAGGCCGCTCTCGATCGCGGTTTCCACCATCAACCGTGCGGTGGCACCCGACAGCGCCTGGTACAACGTGTCGAACTGGCCAGGTGTGATGATCGTGCGCGGCCTGACCGGCACCGTCGGCGTCTTCACACCCTGACACGGTGCAGGAATGTCACCTGATCGTTCAGGGCGGTCGAGAAGATCGCGCTGAGGATGGCCTTGTTGTTGCGGATGGTCTTGGGAGAGACGTCGCCGGCGGAGAGCCTGGCCACCCAGGCACGCACGTGCTCGGGCAGGATCTCCGCCATCCGCATCGGCCCGAACTCGGGCATCAGGTGCTTGTAGATCGAGTAGGTGTAGCTCTGCCGGGTGGTCAGCTCGACTACGTGATGGGGCAGCCAGATCTCCTCGACGTAGCGCTGGAACGCCATCCTGCCCCTGGCCGGGTCCCCGATCCGCCCCTCGCTGAGCTTGGCCTCGGCCCGCTGCCAAGCCTTGTCGGCGTCCTTCCTGTTGCCCGGGCAGCCGGTCACCTGCCCGCGTCCCGCCCGGGAGACCCAGCGTGCCCGCTGGCCCCGGTTGTTGCTGTGGTCCGCTGGTCAGCCTGCTGACCGGGAATGCCCATGGACTCGCCCGGCAGGCGGTATTCAGTGATTACGTACGGTGATGGCGCTGTCTATCGGACCGCCCCCACGTGGCCACGCCGCGGCCATGAGCTGGCCGGTGAAACGGGCAGCGTCTCCGGCGAGGTTTTGGGCGCTGCGCCCGAACGCGGCCTCGGCAAGGATGACCGTTCCGCGGTCTTCGAGGGCTCGGCGCATCGAGACCAGTGTTTCTTTAGGGGACACGGCGTATGTGCAGAACACGGCAGTGCGCAGGCCGGCCAGTCTGGGCAGGCCCGCCAGCCAATCGCGGGTAGCGCGGGCGGCCCCGACTCCGGCTACCACGAACCCCTCTACCCAGGTGCCGATGACGAGCAGATCGGTCTCGGTAAGCTCCGCGATCCCGACCTGGGAGAGCGGGACAGCACGCACGACGGCACCGGTGCCGCGCAGCCCGTCGGCGACGAGCCTGGCGGCACGGGCGGTCCGCCCTCCCCGGCTTTCGTATGCCACGAGCACCCGGCGTGGTTCCCGCCGGGGCCCACGGCCCGCCCGGGCGGCGAGGACGGAGGCGGCTGCGTGCCGGCCCTGGGCCATGGCTTCGACCACCGTTGATGGCCCCACGAGCGCGTCGCCGGCCACCCACAGCCGTTGCTGGAGCGGCAGGCCCGCGGCGGCCAGCCCCGCCTCCCTGCCCAGTGCGAGCTTTCCTACGGGTTTGCTGCGTGCGAACTCCGGCGCCGGGTTGGCAAGGATGCCGCTGGCGAGCCACCGCCGGCCGGGAAGGCCCTTCGCTTCCCGGGCTAGCGGCGTTCCGGGCAGCATCGTGCCGAAGGCAGGGTCGGTCCGGTAACCCATCGCCATGACGACGAGGTCGGCGTCGAGCATCTCGGGAGCGCCGCCCAGGGGCTGCGGGCGCCGGTCAGCCCGGTTCTGCCGGGTCCGCGTGAGAGCAGCGCGGCGCACCCGGCCGGCTTCGCCCTCCAGTCGCGTCACGGTGCGAAGGAACCGGATATCCACGCCCTCGTGCCGCGCCTCGTCAAGCTCGTCCGGCCGGGCGAGGGCGAAGCGTTCGCTGACCCAGTCGACGCACACTGCCCGCAGCCCGAGCCGCCTGGCCGTACGGGCCACGTCCATCGCTGTGTTCCCCGCTCCCAGGACAAGGACCTGCGGTGAAG
Source organism: Actinomycetota bacterium (assembly GCA_003541285.1). Classification (GTDB taxonomy): domain Bacteria; phylum Actinomycetota; class Actinomycetes; order Streptosporangiales; family Streptosporangiaceae; genus UBA9676. The sequence goes on along the minus strand of DPMS01000632.1, from coordinate 1,688 downwards.
AGTTTTCGTGGCCGCCCTCGGATGGGCCGGGCAGTGCATAGGACTCGCGGAGGCAAGCCGCGTCCCCGTTCCTGAGCGCAGCCTTGCCGGCTTTCAGGAAGGTCGTTGCGTCGGTCACGCCGTCGAGGTCGCCACCCGGCACCGGCAGGCGCAGCGGCAGCGTCGCCCCGTGGGCGAGGATCACGGCATCGTGCTTGGCGAGGAGACCGGCGATGTCCCCAGGGCCGATCTCCGTCCCGCATCGAAGGTGCACTCCGGCGGCGGTCAGTTGCTGCCAGGGGCGCGCGGCCACAACCGCGGGCAGGGTGAAGTCGGGGATTCCCCAGCCGAGCAAGCCTGCGGGCTCGGCCTCCCGCTCATAGAGCGTCACCGACGCGCAGGCCTCGACAAGATGCCACGCAGCGCCGATCCCGGCGGGCCCGCTGCCTACCACCGCGACCGAAAGTCCAGCGCCATCCAGCTGGTTCCGCGCTGGCGGCGGGACAGGTGCATGGTCGGCGACGAAGCGTTCCAGCTTGCCTACGGCGACGGGTGTGCCACCGGCGAGTGACCAGGTGCACGCCCCCTCGCACTGGGCGGCCTGATCGCACACGCGGCTGCACACATCCGGCAGTACTGAGGTGCGGCGCAGCACGTCGTGGGCCACGGCGAGGTCACGGTCGCGGATAGCCCTGATGAAGGACGGGATGTCGTTGTGGGCGGGGCAGCCTCGCACGCAGGTGGGGTCCGGGCAGTCGAGGCACCGGCTGGCTTCGGCCAGCGCCTGGTCCCATGAGCCGAATCCCGGGCGGATCTCGCTGGAGTCCCCGGTGAGCCGCTCAGGGTGCAATGGCCCGGGTTCTGTCCGTGCAGGCACTGCGAGTGGCCCATCCACCGTGATCGCGCTGAAGGGGCATGTCCGCTCGCACTGCCGGCACCCGACACACAGCGCGTCCTCGGCCACCGCCACCCAGCGGCTGGCGTCCATCGCCAGTGCTCCGGACGGGCACCGGATCACGCACTCCTGGCAGCCCGCGCAGCGGTCAGTGAGGACTGTCACGTGCGGCTGGCCGGCCTGGGCCGGGACTTCACCTGCTGCTGTCAGCGTCATCGTCGTCTCCTCAGTCCGCTGCGTTGATAAGTCCGTAGAGCACGGCCGCGGCGACACCGCACGCCAGCACAAGACCGAGCGCGGCCACCCGCACGCCGACGGTGCCCCGGCTGACAGGCACCAGTTCGCGGCTTGCGATCCGCCAGGTCGACCACAAGGCGGCGAGGGTGCCGATGGCGATGATGGCCACCTGGACGGTCACGATGCGCGGATCGGACAGCAACCTTGCCTGGTAGAGGGGAGACCTGACCGCCGATGAGCCGAGCGTCTGCTGCACCGCGGGGACGAGCCGGAGCGCGTGCTGGAAGAACTTCGGCAGCTGCCGGGCGAAGTAATCCGCGCCCACTACCGGGATGAGCCCGTAGGCGATCGGGATGAAGTAGGCCCGGAACCGCGACGCGCGGTCCAGGAAGCGGCCGCCGCCCGCGAACTTGAGGTCCGGGCGGGCGAACAGCCTGCTGATCATCCACACTGCGCCGGCAGTGATGAGCGCGAGCAGCCCGATGACGCCGAGGTAAGCGGCCGGGTCCGGGTAGTGGGGGAAATGCAGCGCGGAGTTCAGCCAGTTGTCGAGCCCCGCGTACAGGTTCGTGGCGTT
>DPMS01000383.1 GCA_003541285.1 Actinomycetota bacterium | reverse complement strand
GTAAGGGGCCACAGCCTGCCCCCGTGTGCCCTGCTCCCGGCGGGCTGGCTGTGCCCGCGCCTCAGTCATCGTCCGGTTTACCTCCGCGTTGACCAGTATCGGGCAGCGCAGGGACTTTCCCGCATGTTGTGCAGGGGGCCCTTCAGCCGCCCCGCAACCCCCGTTATGGTGGTGTTCGCGATGAGGCGCATCCCGCGGCTCCGTGTGCCGCGGCCGGCCACCGCCGGTGCTGCCGTCTGGCGCAGCGCGGCGGCTTACGGGGCTGTCGTGCTGCTGGCGACCACGCCGTTCGTGCTGGATCCCAACCCGGCCCCGGTCAGGACGGCGCCCGCGCCGGCCACCACAGCACCGGCGGGTACGGGCACCGGGTACCGGCAGATCGTCCTGCCCGATCTCGCGGCGATCGAGCCGGCTGGCCTCAGCACCGCCCAGGTCGCGGCGCTGCGGGGGATTCCCGGGGTGCGGAACGTGCTCGCCGTGGACGGGGCGGCCATCACCATCCAGGGCCGGCGGGTCAATGTGATCGGGGTGGACCCGCGGCAGTTCCGGTCCTGGACACCGGTGAGCACAGCCGCCGACCAGAACTTGTGGGCGGCGCTGACGGCCGGAGACTTCATCTCCTCGACGGCCGCGCGTCATCTGCTGGAACTGCGCGCCGGCGACCGGTACCTGCTGACCGGGGCCTCCTCGGTCACCCTTGGTTTCGGGGGGTCCGGCTCGCTGGGTATCGCCGGCGCCGATGTCGTGGTCAGCAACCAGTCCTCCGCCCCGCTCGGGCTCATCCACAACGTGGTGGCGCTGATCAGCGCGCCCGGGCTGACGATGCAGGCGCTCAAGAGCGATGTCAGCTCCGCGCTGGGCAGCGGCGGCACCCTGGTCAGCCTGCGTGCGCCACAGTTGCCGGTAAAGGCGGCCACCGGCGGCAAGCCAGCCAACTACCTCCAGTTGTTCCAGGAGTCGGCCGCCCTGTACTGCCCCGGCATGTCCTGGACCGTGCTGGCCGCGATCGGCCAGATCGAGAGCGGGGACGGTGCGAACAACGGCCCGTCCAGCGCCGGCGCGCTCGGCCCGATGCAGTTCATGCCCGCCACCTGGCAGGCGTGGGGGATCACCGCCTTCGGCGAGCCGGGCCCGCCCAACGTCATGGACCCCTACGATGCTGTCCCTTCGGCTGCCCGCATGCTCTGCGCGGACGGCGCTGGTACCCCGGCCGGGCTGCCGGGCGCCATCTTCGCCTACAACCACGCCAACTGGTACGTGGCCGAGGTGCTCGCGCTGGCGCGGCAGTACGCCCAGGCCTACGGCTGACCACCCGTCCTTGGCGGCTGTGGCCCGCCAGGACTGGTTGGATGGGGGCATGGCTGGCGTGGCGCAACAGGCGGGTTACGACGCATTCCTGCTGGTTTCCTTCGGCGGCCCGGAAGGGCCCGATGACGTCATGCCGTTCCTGGAGAATGTCACCCGCGGCCGGGGAGTCCCCCCTGAGCGGCTGGCCGAGGTGGCACACCATTACCACCGGTTCGGCGGGGTGAGCCCGATCAACCGGCAATGCCGGGATCTGCTGGCGGCGGTCGGGAAGGACTTCGCCGCCAGCGGGCTGGACCTGCCGGTGTACTGGGGCAACCGGAACTGGCACCCCTACCTTGCCGGCACGGTCGCGGCCATGACCGCGGCCGGGGTCCGCCGCGCGATCGCCTTCGTCACCTCCGCCTACGGCTCCTATTCCAGCTGCCGGCAGTACCTCGACGACATCGAGGCGGCCTGTGCGGCGGTGGGCGCCGGCGCGCCGCAGATCGACAAGATCCGGCACTTCTTCGACCACCCGGGGTTCATCGAGCCGTTCACCGAGTCGACGCTGGCGGCTCTCCGGTCGCTGCCGGCCGGCGCCCAGCGGGATGCCCCGCTGGTGTTCACAGCGCACAGTGTGCCGGTCTCGATGGCGGCGGCCAGCGGGCCGGGCGGTGATCTGTACCCGGCCCAGCTGGCCGAGGCGGCGCGGCTGGTCGCCGCGGGAGTGGCTGCCGCCGACGGCCGTGAGCGGCCCTGGCAGCTGGTCTACCAGAGCCGCAGCGGGCCGCCGTCGGCGCCCTGGCTCGGCCCGGACGTGTGCGATCACCTGGCTGCCCTTGCCGCTGACGGCGCTCCGGGCGCGGTGCTGGTCCCGGTCGGCTTCGTCTGCGACCACCTGGAGGTCGTCTACGACCTCGACGTCGAAGCGGCTCAGGCAGGCGAGCGGCTCGGGCTGCCCCTGGCCCGGGCGGCCACGCCTGGCACCCACCCGCGTTTCGTGTCCATGATCACCGAACTGGTGCGTGAGCGCTCGGAGGAGCCGGGGGAGCGGCTGGCGTCCCCGCGCGCGCCGGGCCTGCTGCCCCCCGCCCCCGGCATATGCCAGAACGCCTGCTGCCGGCCGGGGGGAGGCACATGACCGGCGCCGCCCCCGGCGAACTGCTCGGCCTGGCCCGGGAGGCGGCCGGGGAGGCGGGCCGCCTGCTGGCGGCCCAGCGGCCCCCTGGCCGGTCTGGCCGGCCGGCGGTGGCCAGCACCAAGTCGAGCCCGACCGACGTGGTCACCGAGATGGACCGGGCGGCGGAGGCGATGATCACAAAGCGGCTGCTGACGGCGCGCCCCGGCGATGCGATCCTCGGCGAGGAGGGCGGGGAATCGGGCCACGGCCGGGTGCGCTGGATCGTCGACCCGCTCGATGGCACTGTCAACTACCTGTACGGGCTGGCCGACTGGGCGGTCAGCATCGCCGCCGAGGTGGACGGCACGGTGGTGGCGGGCGTGGTCGAGGTGCCGGCCCACGGCGAGGTTTTCACCGCCGTCAAGGGCGGTGGCGCGTGGCTGCGGGCGGGGGACGCGCCGCCGGTGGCGCTGCGCTGCAATACCGGGGTCCCGCTGGCGGAAGCACTGGTGGCGACCGGGTTCGGCTACACCGCCGTCCGCCGTCAGGTGCAGGGCGAAGTGGTCGCCGCGGTGCTGCCGCGGGTACGTGACATCCGGCGCGGGGGGTCGTGCGCGGTGGACCTGTGCTCGGTCGCGGCGGGCCGGGTCGACGCCTTCTACGAACGCGGCGTGAACTACTGGGACTTTGCCGCGGGCGGGCTCGTCGCCACCGAGGCCGGGGCGCGGCTGGGCGGGCTGGCCGGCCAGCCCGCCAGCCCCGAGCTGGCCATCGCGGCTGAGCCAGGGCTGTTCCGCCAGCTGCACGACCTGCTCGCGAGCCTGGACCCGCAGCGGGACGCGCCCACCCCGCCAGGCCAGCGCCCGGCCTAGGCGTGGCGGGTCAGGACCCCGGCCGGGCTGGCGCCGCCGTGGCGCCGGAAGGTGAAGGCCAGGCGCCCGGCAGGCAGAGGAGCGAGCGTGATCACCCCGTTGGGGCAGTTGTCCTGCCCGGTCTGGATGGTCTGATCGACAGTGAGCTTGCCACTCGTGACGGACACCGGGGTCAGGCTGCCGGAGCAGCCGAGCTGCGGATAAGCGATGGTGCCCGCCGGCGAACCGGCCGGCAGTGAGATCTGCACCGTCACGGTGAGCACGGGGCTGGTCTGGTGGACCAGCCCCGACCAGTTCCCGGCCAGCGAGGCCGGCACGCCGGCGGGCAGCGCGGTGGTCCTGCGGGGCTGCGGGCCGCTGCCGGTGGTGGTGGTGGCCGCGGTGGTGCTGGGGTGCTGACGGGTGATGTAGACGACGGCTGCCGCGATCGCGAGCAAGCACGCGGCGCAGCCGGCGACCCACATGACCGCCCGGGAGTGCCGCGGCGCACGCTCACTGCGGCGGCGGGAGGACGGTGAGGCCGGGATCCGGGCAGCGGCCCGGGCCTGCTTGGCTCCCTCGGCCAGCAGGCCGGAGGAGGGCGAGGAGGGATAGTGACGGCTGAGAAGCTGGCCGAGGACGGCCCGTGCGGCAGGCCGCCCGGACGGGTCGGGAGTGAGGCAGGCAGCCACCACGGCCCGCAGTTCCTCCGGCAGGGCTGCCAGATCCTGCGGCCCGACGGGCGGGCGCCCGACCGCGCCGAACATCACCGTGTGCGCCCAGCCGAGCAGGTCCGCGGCGGGGGTGGCCGGGCCGTAGGGCGGGGTGACGCCGAAATGGGTGACCCGGGGCCCATCGGGCCCGAGCACCACGTGGTCCGGGCCGAAGGCGCCGTGGACCAGCCCGGCCTGATGGATCGCCGCCAGCCCGGTCACGGTGCCGATCGCCAGCGCCTCCAGGACCGGGCCGGGCAGCGGCCCCTCATTGCCGACGACTTCGGCGAGTGAGGGGCCAGGTACGTACTCGGTCACGACGTACGGGTCGTCGCCGTCGATGCCGGCGTCCAGGATCCGGGCGGCGCAGAAAGGGGCGACCCGCCGCGCCACGCGGGCTTCGGCGGCGAACCTGTCCCGCGCCGCAGCATCCGCTACCCGCTCCTTGCCCAGCAATGTCACGATCACCGTGCCGCCGTCCGCCGTCTTGGCCAGGAACATGGGCGGGGAAGTGCCGTCGGCCTCCGCGCGGCCGTCAACACGGCCGGTGAGCCGGTAGTGGCCGACACGCCGGCGATCGTCGGCCTGCAGCGGCGTGATGTTGGACATGCAGAGTCTTCCCGGGTCCTGCGGGGGGGGTGTGGGGTGATGCGCGGTTCGTACCATACGCACTTTTCGCTGGTTAACTGCAGTCATCGGGGGAAGTTTGTGTACGGGTGAGTCATCGGCGACACTACGTGTTCATGATCGCGGTGTCCGGGGACACGGACACGACACGAAATCGTCACCCCCTACGTGTGCCCGGCGGCTCGACGTGACAGAATTCCCCGCCGGAATCGGGCACAACCGCGGGGCCCAGAGCGTTACACCGAGGCGCATAACGATGGAGGGGGTGCAGGACCCAGATGGCCACTGACTATGACAGCCCGCGCAAGACCGACGAAGAAATGACCGAAGACAGCCTGCAGGAGCTGCAGGCCAGACGCATGGACAAGTCGTCCAGCACGATTGACATCGACCCTGATGACATTGCGGAGTCGCTGGAGCTGCCCGGCGCTGACCTGTCCAACGAGGAGCTCTCCTTCCGGGTGATCCCCCGGCAGGCTGATGAGTTCACGTGCTCACGTTGTTTCCTTGTGCATCACCGCAGCCAGTTGGCTGAGGACCGGAACGGCCAGCCGGTATGCCGCGAGTGCGCGGCCTGATCAGGCGGGGCAGGAAATGCCGCTGCCCGCAGCGGTAGTTCCCGCCCCGCCTGATCCCCCCCGGAGGGGATGACTCATCAGAGCCCGCCGCGCGCTGCCGCCGGTTCCAGGCGTGTTCCTGAGCGCGGATTCAGGGCATGGCACGAATTTTCGGGCGGACAGGGCGGCCGGCCCTTGGGGGGCCCGGCCCCGGCAGCGCCTGCGCTCTGCTTCCGCTGGCCCCCAGCCAGGCGGTACTTCCGTAAAGGGGATGGAAAGCCTTGGCCACAGCAGGTATCCGCGGCGCCATGACCTTCCCCGGGTGAGCCAGCGCACCGATCCGCGCCGATAATGTGCTGTCCATGCATCCACGAATGGCGCTGCGCCACGCCCCGCTGCTGGCGACCGTAGCGATGGCGCTCGCGGCCTGCGGGCCGTCCGCTCCTGCCGGGCCCGCGCCCACCTCCGCCCCGGCATTGGCGGGTGACACCACGTCGGGGTCACCGGCCGCGGGCGCGTCCGCACCGGCGACGGCAGGCGCGCCCAAGGTGGCCGCCCCCGCCCACATCGTGGTCGTGGTCATGGAGAACCTCGCCTACGGCCAGGTGATCGGCCGCGGGGACGCCCCCTACATCAACTCGCTCGCCCGCCAGGGCGCCCTGTTCACCGCCTCCTACGCGGTGACCCACCCGAGTGAGCCGAACTACCTGGCCCTGTTCTCCGGCAGCACGCAGGGCATCACCGATGACAGCTGTCCCCACCGGTTCACCACGCCGAACCTGGGCTCGGAGCTGATCGCCGCCCACCTGAGTTTCGCCGGGTACTCCGAGGGCCTGCCGGCCGCCGGCTCGTACGCCTGCGAGGCGGGGAATTACGCCCGCAAGCACGTCCCGTGGATCAACTTCAGCAACGTGCCCGCCTCGGCCAGCAAGCAGTTCTCCAGCTTCCCGGCCGGGAAATACGCCAGGCTGCCCACCGTGTCGTTCGTCATCCCGAACCTGTGCCACGACATGCACGACTGCTCGGTGGCCACCGGCGACACCTGGCTACGCGCCCACATCGCCAGCTACGCGACCTGGGCGATGAAGCACAACAGCCTGCTGATCTTGACCTGGGACGAGGACGATGACAGCTCGGGCAACCACATCGCCACCATCTTCGCTGGCCAGATGGTGCGCCCGGGTTCCTACTACCGCGCCCGGATCACCCATTACACCGTGCTGCGCACGGTCGAGGAGTTCTACCACCTGCTGCCCACCGCCGGCGCGGCGAGTGCCGCCACGATCAGCGGCATCTGGAAGTGACCCGGCCCGGCTGCCGGCCCTGGCCGCGTAATCTTGTCACTCACACGCGGCGGCAGCGCCGCCGGGCACGCCGCATGAGGAGCAGGATGGAAACGACCACGCTCGGCCGCGGTGGGCCGGTGGTTTCCCGGGCCGGCCTCGGGCTGATGGGCATGTCCGGGATCTACGGGCCCGCCGATGACGCCGAGAGCATCGCCACCATCCGCGCCGCCCTGGACGCTGGGATCACCCTGCTGGACACCGGTGACTTCTACGGCCTGGGCCACAACGAGATGCTGCTGGCCAGCGCGCTGCGGGGGGTGCCGAGGGACAGCGTGTTCATCGCCGTGAAATTCGGCGCCCAGCGCGATCCCGCCGGGGCCTTCGTCGGCTATGACGCCAGTCCCGCGGCGGTGAAGAACTCGCTGGCGTACTCGCTGCGCCGGCTCGGCACCGACTACGTCGACCTGTATCAGCCCGCCCGGCTCGACCCGGACGTCCCTATCGAGGACACGGTCGGCGCCATCGTGGACATGGTCGCCGCCGGTCACGTGCGTTATGCCGGATTGTCGGAAGTGGGCGCACAGACCATCCGGCGGGCGCACGCGGTCCACCCGGTGGCCGCGCTTCAGATCGAGTACTCGCTGATGAGCCGCGGCATCGAGGACAGCCTGCTGCCGGTCGTGCGTGACCTGGGGATCGGCGTGACGGCCTACGGGGTGCTATCCCGCGGCCTGCTCTCCACAGCGACCGCCCGGCCGGGCCCGGCTGACCCGCGCATCCGGTTCCCCAGGTTCCGTGAGCAGAACGTGGCACGGAACCTGGCGCTGGTCGGCGCCCTGGAACGGCTGGCGCAGGAGCGGGGGGTGACCACCGCGCAACTGGCGATCGCCTGGGTGCTCGCCCGCGGCGCCGACATCATCCCGCTCATCGGCACCAAGCGGCGGGACCGGCTCGCCGAGGCGCTCGGCGCGCTGGACCTGGCCCTCACCGCGGGCGAGCTGCAGGCCATCGAGGAAGCCGTGCCCGCGGCGGCGGTCGCCGGTGACCGCTACGACGAGCACGGCATGGCGTCCCTGGACAGCGAGCGCTAGCTTCGCCACCCCCGCGCTCGCACGCGCGCCACCTGCGCCGATTCCATGCTCCTCACTTTCCGAGGTAGGTGGCGGCCAGGGCGCTGAGCCGGGTGTGGGCACCGTCCATCGCCGGTGACGACGGCAGGTACTGCTTGGGCATCTTCGCCACGCTGGTGTAGTTCGGGTCGCAGACGTTGGCCAGCGGGGACTCCACCGCCTGGGTGATCAGCTGGTAGGCGTCGAGCGGGTCAAGCCCGTAGTCGGCACCCAGCCACTGCACCAGGTCCAGTTGCGCGATCCGGAACGCGTCTTCCAGCGGGCGGGCCGAGCCAGCCGACATGATGTGGGTGGCGGACTCCAGCCGGGGCCAGGCACAGGGCTTGCCCTTGATCAGGTCGATCGCGAGCACCGTGTTCATGGCGGTCTCCACCGCCACCCCGCACGTTTCGCCCTCGCCCTGCCGGGCGTGCCCGTCGCCGAGCGAGAACAGCGCGCCTTCGACGTTGACACCCAGGTAGCAGGTCACGCCGGCCCGCATCTCGGGTGTGTCCATGTTGCCGCCGAACGCGTCCGGGACCAGGGCACTGCGCACTTCCAGGTTGGCGGGCGCGACCCCGACCGTGCCGTGCATCGGATTCATCGGCAGGTCAACGGTGAAGTCGCGGTGGCGGGCGGTGAACCGGCAGGTGCCCTGCGCGCGGTCGAACTGGTACATCCAGATCAGTTCTGGCAGCGGGTCATGCAGCAGTGCGGTGACATGGGTGGCGGATAGGGCGCCGAACAGAGGGACTGTCGTGGACGCACCCCAGTCCCGGGCGGGCTCGATCGAGATGAAGTGGACCGCCAGGGTGTCGCCGGGCTGTGCCCCCTCGATGTAGAACGGGCCGGTCTGCGGGTTGAGGTAGGGAAACTCGCACACCTGCGAGACGAGGTCGTTCTCCGAGCGCACCCGGCCGGCGAAGCAGTCCTCGGTGAACAGTTCCAGCACGGCAGGCGGCTTGATCTTGGCGACCGGGGCCGCCCCGCCGAATGTCCACGCGTACTGGCCTGGTTCAGGACGGAAGCTGATGACCTGCGGATCGCTCACTGGTGCTCCTCGCTGCTGTTGCCATCGTTGCCTCCACGGGGACGGAGGTGATCACTGCCCGGATGCTCTCACGCCGGCGGGCTCCGGACCAGGGCCCAACCAGGGCAAAGGGTCAAAACGGCCCGCCCGCCGGCTGGCCGGGGCACAATTCACGTCATGCACCCGGACCAGCCCGGGCCCGCGGACATGGCGCGGCGGGGGCCACTGGACGACCTCCGGGAGCGGCTTGCGCGGCTGCCGCCCTGGTTTTCCTCGGGGGAGTCACCCCAGCCGTGGTTCAGTGCTGATCCCCGTGACCGTTCTGGCTGAACGCGGCTGGGTCCAGCCCTTGGTGGGGCAGCGAGACTTCAGCGGTGACGTCAGCACCCAGCCGCACCTGATCGCCGTCTCTGAGGCGTGCCTCCGTGCCGGGCAGGACACGGTCCCCGTTGATGAAGGTCCCGTTGGTGGACTGGTCATCCCTGATGGTCGCCTCGCCAGTGTCGCTGACGGTGACTGTCGCGTGGTGGCGGGACACGTTCTCGTACTGCATGAAAGCGGCGGCAACGAGCGATTCACCAGGATCCCGTCCGAGCACGAGTGACGTGCCGGCTGGCACATCCACATTGCCGGTGGGAAACGACAGCCGCAGCACCACCGGCGAGATCGGCCCACTGGACCGGGGTAGCGTCCGGCCGCAGGTGGGGCAGTCCAGCATCGACCGGTCCGGGATAGCCGAACTGCAGTGCGGGCAGGTGGCTGGCGCCAGCGACGACGCGGTGGCGACGTCACGCCGCACGTACTCCTGCATCACTGTCGGCGGGGTGGCTGGCTCGTCCACCACGCCCTGCCTGGGCAGGTTCGCGCCACATGTGAAGCAGATCAGGTCGTCCTGCTGGACCGCGGCGGTACAGGCGGGGCAGATCAGGGTCGCCATGTCGTCCTCCGGGACGGCGGCAGAGCGGGGAGGGTGTCTCTCTGAGCCTAGGGCATGGACCCGCTGAACACGCCCTAACTGTCCCCAGCCGGTCAGGCAGCCCCCGGCCGCTCCGGCGTGCTGGCCCAGGCCAGTAGCATCGCAGGCGTCGGGATCCCGCCACCCACGGTGCCGACAAGGCCCACAGGGGGCCAGGTCGCCGGCGAGTGCTAGCAGCGATCCTGCAAGAGGGGGCAGCCATGATCAGCTACCAGCTCAGCGACGAGCACAAGGAGCTTCGCGCCACCGTCGCCGGGTTCGCCCAGGACGTGGTGGCTCCGGTGATCGGCGACTACTACGAGCGTGGCGAGTTCCCTTACGACATCGTGGCCAGGATGGCCAAGCTCGGGCTGTTCGGCCTGCCGTTCCCGGAGGAGTACGGCGGCATGGGCGGCGACCTGTTCGCGCTGTGCCTGGCCCTGGAGGAACTTGCCCGGGTGGACTCCTCGGTGGCGATCACGCTGGAAGCGGCGGTGGCCCTGGGTGCCATGCCGATCTACCGGTTCGGCACGCAGGAGCAGCGCCGGCAGTGGCTGCCCAGTCTGTGTTCGGGCGAGCGGCTGGCGGCGTTCGGGCTG
>DPMS01000092.1 GCA_003541285.1 Actinomycetota bacterium | reverse complement strand
CATGGTGACACCCTTGTACGGGTCGGTGGCCAGGACCCCGACCGGGTGACCAGCCAGCCGGGCGAGTGCGGTCACCGTGCAGCCGCCGTACTCCGCGTAGGCGAACACCGAACCGCGGTCGAAGATCGCCTCCAGGACCGGCCCGACCCGGCAGGGCGCGCGGGGGGGGGCGCGGGGAACCGCCGCCAGCAGGGTTTCCTCGCGCCGGCTGGCCGGGTCGTCGCAGCCGCCGGCCGGTGGGATCTCGTGCACGCTTCCCGGCAGGTAGGACAGGAAGCTGCGGATCATCGCGAAGGCGGCGTCTTCGGACGCGGCGAAACGCTCGATCGTGCAGTTGCGGCGGTGCACGGCAGCGCCGCCGAGTTCCTCCTTGGTGAGATCTTCGCCGGTGCTGCCGCGTCGCCTGGTCGCCCACCAGGAGCGGGGCCAGTCGGACAAGCTCGGCGTGGCGCCCCATGAACAGAACTGACAGGTCGGCCGGACCTGTCATCTCCACGTGGTCGGCCTGCGGCGGCGCGCCGTCGTCGAGACCCGGATACCGGCTCATCACATCTGTTGTACGCGCCACCGGGCGTTTGGTTGCCTGCCCGGCGGAAATACCTTTGCGGCCCGTTTTGTTGCCAGCTACAGTGGTGACATGCCCGAAGGAAAGGGAAACCCGGTGGAACTCTGGGCAGTCAGCAAGCGGGACGAACGGCTTATGTCGGCGTGCCCGCCGATGATGGCTGCCCTGAACTGCGGGCAGACCCCGCAGGGGGCTTCTGGATAGCACCACCGCCGAAAGTCCAGGAGCCGCCCGCAGGGAAACCTCCCAGCGGGCGGTTTTCATGTACAGCGGTTCTTATGGCCGAAGGGATGACCCAGCGGATAGGGGGCCGGTCTCCAAAACCGGCGGAATGCGCGTTCGACCCGCGCCGTCCCTGCCAGCACCACCTACGGGTGAACGTGCTTGCTCTATGAAAACTCAACAGCGTGAACACCAAAGTACATAGCAGGCTTATGCACGGGACGGATCGATGTGCGCCCGCGAAGGCCTGCCAGTCGGGGCACCCCTTCCTCAAGGGGTGCCCACCTGGGCTGCTAGCTCATCCGGTAGAGCGCCGGTCCTGCAAACCGGAGGTGCGGAGTTCAAGTCTCCGGCGGTCCACTGGCCCGTAAAGGGCAACTGACGGGATGTCGCGTAAGGGTTAGCGCACCTGGTCTGGGGCCAGGTGGACGGGGTTCGAGTCCCTGCTTCCCGACCCCGGTTCTCTAGCTCAGCGGGCAGAGCAGCGGTGTGAAGAACCGCAGGTGCGAGGTTCGAGTCCTCGGGGAACCGCGCATGCCTCACAAGCATTGTGGTGATGCGCCAGCCTTCCAAGCTGGTGAGCGGGGTTCAATTCCCCGGTGGGGCTCGTATGCGCCGCAAGCATGACTGGTGATGCACCGGACTCTTACTCCGGGGAACAAGGTTCGAGGCCTTGGCGGCGCACCAGGCGGAAGTGGCGTAACGGTAGCCGCGGCAGGCTCAAACCCTGCTGGGCCGCAAGGCCCGTGCGCGTTCGACTCGCGCCTTCCGCACGCGATGGGGAATGGTGTAATCAGGCAACACATCTGACTCTGGATCAGAAGATTCCAAGTTCGAGTCTTGGTTCCCCAGCCGGGCCGCCGCCACGGCTGCGGCCCGCCCTCATACGGCGGGTGGTCCGGGTCGGCGCCGGGTGGCGGCTCCAGGTGCTCGTACTCCAATGTGGCAGAGAGGCCGGCCCGAGATGCCGGATGTTGTGGGTTCAAGTCCCTCCGAGCACACGCAGTCCGTGCCGTCGCACACGGCTGTGACCGCGCCCTTGTAAAGCGCGAGACCCGGGTCGGCACCGGGGGACGGCTCTTGTCCATGCCCCCGTAGCTCAGTGGCGGAGCACCTCCATGGCAGGGAGGGGTCACGCGGTCCGATTCTGGTCGGGGGCTCCAGGTGGAGGTAGCTCAGCTGGCAGAGCGCCGCCCCGCCAAGGCGGAGGTCGCGGGGTCATAGCCCGTCATCCACTCCACGCCGCTCTAGCCCAACTGGCAGAGGCGCTGCGCCCAGAGCGCAGAGGTTCCGGGTCCGAATCCCGGGGGCGGCACGAGGGAGGGCGAACCGGGCAGGCGTGCCGGGCTCCGTTGCTAGCGGATGCGCGCCGCGAGGCGTGATCTTCGAGTAGTCCGCCCTCCGCGCAGGGAAGGTTGACCGAGGGGCAAGGTGCCCGGTTGGAAACCGGAGGCCGGGACGGGAGTCCTGCACACGTTCGATCCGTGTACCTTCCGCGCGAGGAGGATGAAGCCGTCAGGGCACGGCCGCCGGTCCGAAACCGGATGAGCGGGCAACCGCGGGGATTCGAGTTCTCCGTCCTCCGCCACTACCTTCCGCTTGCGGGCAACGACTCAGCTGGTGACGAGGCCGCTCTGATAAGGCGGTAGCGGCATGGTCCGATTCCATGGTTGCCCACCGGCCCCAGGTCAGCGAGTGACCGCCCGGGGCTCCCGCCGGGATAGCTCAGCTGGCAGAGCGCCTGATTCATGCTCAGGAGGTCGGGGGGTCGGGACCCTCTCTCGGTACTCACAGGCCGGTAGCTCAGCGGTGAGAGCGGCGAGCTTATACCTCGTGAATCAGTCGCGGGTTCAATCCCCGCCCGGCCTACCCGAAGGAGGCAGGCATGCACACCAAACAGGCCGTCAGGATACGCATCACCTGACGGGCCGTTAGTTCAATGGGAGAATCGCCGGCTTTTACCCGGGCAGATCAGGGTTCGAGTCCCTGGCGGCCCACGATAGAGAGCGCCATCAGCTCAGCGATGAGAGAGCCTCTGTAGCTTAACCGGACAGAGCGCACGCCTTCTAAGCGTGGATGTGCGAGTTCGACTCTCGCCAGAGGCACCCAGCTGCAGGCCCCGTTAGGTTAACGGCAGACCTCCGGGTTCTCAGCCCGAGAGCGGGGGTTCAACTCCCCCACGGGGTACCACGCCGCTGTCACCCTGATGGCATGGGTAGCCGGTCCTTCAAATCGGCCTTCGCGGGTTCAATTCCCGCCAGCGGTACCGCGGGGGATTCGCAATATCATTCCGGTGTAGCTTAAGCAGGCAGAGCCGCCGACTGTTAATCGGCATGGTACTGGTTCGAGGCCAGTCACCGGAGCTTCGAGGCCAGTCACCGGAGCGTATTTCCTGGGGTCGTAACTCAGTTGGTCAGAGTGCCAGCCCGTCAAGCTGGAAGTCGCGGGTTCAAATCCCGCCGGTCCCGCCGAGATGCCGTTTCACCCGGTGTGCAATGCCAACCCACCAGGGCGGTCGGCATCTCTTACGCCCGCATAGCTCAGTGGGAGAGCGCTACCTCGACACGGTAGAGGCCGAGGCTCGTTTCCTCGTGCGGGTACCAGGCTCCAGGCTCCTCTGGTGAAACGGAGATCATGACGGACTACGAATCCGTCGTTGGAGGTTCGAGTCCTCCGGGGAGCGCGTTCGGTTAGCTCAGCTGGAAGAGCGCTGCGCCCACACCGCAGAGGACGGCGGTTCGAGCCCGTCACCGAGCACTGGTGCCTTGACCCAAGTGGCTGAGGGACTCGGCTGTGACCCGAGGATTTGCGGGTTCGAATCCCGCAAGGCACCCGCGCGTCGGTGGCAGAGCGGACGAATGCGCCTGACTGTAGATCAGGAGCCCTCAGGGGCCACGGTGGTTCGAATCCATCCCGGCGCACCAAGCTCCCATGGTCCAGCGGATAGGACGCCACCCTCTGGTGTGCCGGGAAACGCGTCACTCCCGCGCCCATGTTTCTGATCCCGATCAGCGTGGTAACCGGATTATGCGTGATCGTCCTGGATACTACAGTTAAGTATGCGGCATTTGCCGTGTGAGTCCTCGTGGCCTAGAGGATGGGCACCAGCCTCCGGAGCTGGACGGACGCAGGTTCGAATCCTGCCGAGGACGCTGTGCCGAGGACGCTGAAAATGGTTGCCTCCAAGATGGAGCATGAGGTCACACCCGAAGGCGGAGCCGCAGGTTCGAGTCCTGCT
>DPMS01000627.1 GCA_003541285.1 Actinomycetota bacterium | reverse complement strand
TGGTGCTGGTGCTGGTGCTGGAAGTGCTTGCACACCCTGCGAGCAGGGCGATCCCGAGCAGTGTGGCGCTCGCGGGCACAGCGGCGCGGCTGAACGGGTCACACCTGGTGATGGTCCTCATGCCCTGGAGACGGCACAACCGGCCTGCCGGTTGGGCGCAGCCTCTTTAGCCGCGCCGTCCGTGGGGGGTCAGGGCAGGACACGGCTGGCTGGGTCAGGGGTGGATCTTCCTGTGCTCGCTGAGCATGGTCACGAAGGTGGCGATACGGCTGGCCCGGGTCTGCGGCCGCTTGGCGGTGCCGATGCGGTAGAGGATCGCGTAGCGGTTGGTGCTGTCGAGCGTGGCGAAGAAAGCACGCGCCCGCTCGTTGGCCGCAAGGGCGCGGGCCAGGTCCTCGGGCACCGTCACCCGCGATTGCGACTCGTACGCCTGCTCCCAGCGGCCGTCGGCCCGGGCGAGTTCCACCTCGCGCAGACCGGCTGGCTTCATCCGGCCGGCCGCGATCAGCGCCGAGACACGCTCGGTATTGATCTTCGACCATCTGCTGCCCCGCTTGCGCGGGGTGAACCGCTGGATCCAGTAGCCGTCGTCGAGTCGGCCCTTCTGGCCGTCGATCCAGCCGTGGCACAGCGCGACGTCCAGTGCGTCGGAATAGGAGATGCCCTGCCCGGCCGAACCCTTCTTCACGATCTTGAGCCAGACTCCGGCGGAACCGGCGTGGTGGGCGCCAAGCCACGCATCCCAGCTGTCCGCGTCCTCGAAGGACACCACCGGAAGGGAGTCGGGTGCCATGGCAGCAGTCAATCACGGGCCTGTGACATCGCGGGGCCACCAGTGTCACGACGCACGTCGGCGTCGGTCTGCGGCCGGGTCCCTACATAGGGACCTGGCGGCCCTGGGCCTGTGGTGCCGGTCGGAGGTTAAGTCGGCCTGGGGACGCTTCTCTGGCGAGGAGTAACCCCGAGCTCCCGGGCCCGTTGTGGCCAGGACGTGGTCAGTCCGGGTCGTGGGCAGCCCTAACCGACCTCGTCGGGCGCGGCCAAAGCCGGGCGTGGTCGGTTTGGGCTGCTATCACGACCCAAATCGGCCACAGCGCGGTGCGGCCGCCGTGGTGGGAACGGGAGCGTGGTCAGTTTGGGCTGCGATGACGACCAGAATCGACCACGTCGTTCGTCGGCTTCCGGCTGGTGCGGCTGGACTTGGCCGAACGCTGCCCGGCAGATAGCCCACTGACCTGGGACGGCGGCGGCGGCAGACGGCAGAGACGTTAGTTGTATTTTCGCAAGTGTCAGAACGAAGAGACAGCACCGCCGAGGGGAACCGTGACAGAACTCAGCCGGAAGCGGCGACTGCTGGTGGTGGCCGTTTGCAGCCTGAGCCTGTTCATCGTCGGCATCGACAACACCATCGTGAATGTGGCGCTGCCCGTGATCCAGCGTGACCTGCACGCCCCGCTGTCCGGCCTGCAATGGACCGTGGACGCGTACATCCTGGTCATCGCCAGCTTCCTCATGCTGTCCGGATCGATGGCGGACCGGTTCGGGCGGCGGCGGATCTTCCAGACCGGCCTTGCCGTGTTCACCCTCGGCTCCATGCTGTGCAGCCTGGCCCCCGGCCTTGGCTGGCTGGTCGCCTTCCGGATGGTGCAGGCGCTCGGCGGGTCGATGATGAACCCGGTGGCCGTGTCCATCATCGCCAACGTGGTCATCGACGCCCGTGAGCGCGCCCGTGCGCTCGGGATCTGGGGTGGTGTCTGGGGCGTGAGCATGGCGCTCGGGCCGGTGGTGGGCGGTGCCCTGGTCGCCAGCGTGGGCTGGCGGGGCATCTTCTGGGCCAACATCCCGGTCGGCGTGGCGGCCATCGTGCTCACCGCCCTGCTGGTGCCCGAGTCCCGGGCCGCCCACCCGCGGCGGCTGGACCCGGTCGGCCAGGTGCTGGTCATCGCGACACTGGCAGCCCTAACCTCGGCGATCATCGAGGGCCCCCGCGCGGGCTGGGGATCAGCGGTGATCCTGGCCTCTTTCGCGGTGTCGGGGATCGCATTCGCCGCGCTGATCAGCTACGAGCGCAGGCGGGTGGAGCCACTGCTGGACGTCAGGTTCTTCAGCAGTGCCCCCCTGTCCGGGGCGACGCTGATCGCGATCAGCGGGTTCGCCGCGATGGGCGGGGTCCTGTTCCTGTCCACCCTGTACCTGCAGGACGTGCGCGGGCTCTCCGCGCTGAACGCTGGCCTGTACCTGCTGCCGCTGGGGGCGATGACGCTGATCTTCGCGCCGCTGTCGGGCAGGATCGTCGGCTGGCGCGGGCCGCGGGTGCCGCTGGTGGTGGCGGGGGTGATGATGACGGCTGGTGGGCTCATGCTGACCGGCCTGCGCACCGCCACCTCCCTGGGCTGGCTGATCGCGGCATACGTGATCTTCGGCATCGGGTTCGGGATGGTGAACGCGCCGATCACCAACACCGCCGTGGCCGGCATGCCCCGCTCCCAGGCGGGAGTCGCGGCCGGTGTGGCGTCCACCAGCCGTCAGATCGGCCAGGCGCTCGGCGTCGCCGTGGGGGGGTCGGCTGTGATC
>DPMS01000032.1 GCA_003541285.1 Actinomycetota bacterium | reverse complement strand
CCGGGCCGGACCGGGCGGGCCAGTCCGGCAGACAGGGACGGCAGGTCAAGGTACGTGCCGGGATCTGGACATTCGCCGCCGAGACGGGCAGCGGCGCCAGGGTCGTGGCCAGCGTGGTCAAGGGCAGGCTTGACCGGGTCGTGCTGACGGCGCCAGGAATGAATGGCCAGGCACAGGTAGCGGAGCGCGCCCTTGCCGGGGTGCCGGTCTCCTCCGCCGCCGGCGTGCTCAGCCGGTTCGGCGGGCCGGGACGCGAACTCGCCGCGGCGCTCGCCGGGGCCGAAGGGAGACTGTGATGAGTCGTTCCGGCGCTGCTGGCCCCGCCGCGCTGCGCGAGGTGCGCGGCTTTGCGCTCGCGCTCGACCGTGGTTACCAGCCAAGCACGCACATGTGGGTCAAGCTGACCGGGCCCGGCCGGGTCATGATCGGCATGGACCCGCTCGGCATCGAGACCAGCGGCACGCTCGCCCAGCTCTCCCTGCCCGCAGCAGGCGCTGAGCTGACCGCGGGCCGGCCATTCGGCCAGCTTGAGGCGGTGAAGTTCGTAGGACCACTGACCAGCCCGGTGTCCGGCACCGTGCGGGCGGTCAACGCCGCGGCCGCGGCCGACCCCGGCCTCGTCGAGCGGGACCCGTTCGGCGACGGCTGGCTGATCGAGGCGGAACTGGCCGATCCGGGCGAACTCGATGCCCTGCTCGCCGATACGGAGGCGATCACCGCCTGGTATGCCGCCAGGATCGAGGAGTACCGGCTGACTGGGGCGATCGCGGAATGACGGGGGAACCAGCGGTGGCCGCGCCGCCAGACCAGGCATGGGCCGAGCCGTTCTCGCCAGCGGCGGTGCGGCGGGCGAACTTCCCTGACGTGATCGACTTCTACGCGCCGGGCCTGAAGCGGTGGCAGACGCCGGAATGGACACCGGAGAACCCGCGCCGGTTCCTGCCCATCTCGGTCACCGGTTCCGCCTGCGCCCTGTCCTGCGACCACTGCCAGACGAAGGTGCTCGATGGCATGATCTCGGTCCGGGCCGATCAGGACCTGTTCACCCTCGCCCGCCGGCTGCGCGCACAGGGCAGCGAGGGGCTCCTCGTCTCCGGCGGGTCAACCAGGACCGGCGAGGTGCCGCTGCTGCCGCATCTGCGGCACATCCCGCGGATCAAGTCCGAGCTGGGAATGAAGGTCATCGTCCATTCCGGGGTCGTGTCGCCCCGGCTCGCCGCCGGGCTGGCGCAGGCGGGCGTCGACGGGGTAATGCTCGACATCATCGGCGCGGACGAGACGCTCCGCGACGTGTACCACCTGGACCTGACCGTCGCCGACATGGAGAACTCGCTCCGGCTGCTGTCCGGCGAGGGGCTGCGCATCATCCCGCACATCGTCCTCGGCCTGCACTACGGCACCTTCCTTGGCGAGCACAGGGCGCTTGAGATGCTCACCCGCTATCCGGTCTCCACGCTGATCCTCGTGGTGCTGACACCGCTGAGCGGCACGCCGATGGAGCACATCCCGCCGCCACCGACGGACCAGGTCGCCGAGTTCTTCGGAACCGCCCGGCTGGCTGCCCCGGCGACGCCGATCAACCTCGGCTGCGCCCGGCCGCTCGGCCAGGCCAAGACCGACCTCGACCAGGCCGCGATCGACCTCGGGCTGAACGGCATCGCCTATCCGGCCGACGGCGTGATCGCATACGCCGCGTCCCGGGGCCTGGCACCGCGCCTGTTCGAGTACTGCTGCTCGCTCACCTGGACCGGGGACAGCGAGGAGAGCTATGCGAAGGTCGAGGTGGGCGCATGAGCGGCAGCGGCGGCTGGCTGGGCCTGGCAGGCGCGCCGGGCATGCCATGGCGGCTGCTCGCCGACGACGGCGCGGAAGCGGCGCCCGGCCTGGCGATGGACGAGGCGCTGATGGCCAGGTACGCGCGCGGCAAGCCGCCGGCGCCGCCGGCGCTGCGCCTTTATACCTACCGCACGCACTGCGCGCTGATCGGCCGCTACCAGAACCTGGACGCCGAGGTCGACCTCGCGGCCTGCGCGGCTACCGGCACACAGGTCAGCCGCCGGCCCACCGGTGGCGGCGCGATCATCATGGGCGCCGGGCAGCTTGGCGTGGCGCTGACCGGCGCGGCTCCGCCTGACCGGCGCCCGCGCGAAATCATCGAGGAACTCGCTGGCGGGCTGATGACCGGCCTGGCCGAACTCGGTATCGGTGCCGTGTTCAAAGGCAAGAACGACCTCGAATCGAACGGGCGCAAGATCGCCGGTCTCGGCCTGTATCTCGACCAGTCCGGGGCGATGCTCTTCCACGCCAGCATCCTGGCCGACCTGGACATCGACTTCATGCTCCGGGCGCTGCGGATCCCCGCCGCCAAGCTGGCCGACAAAGCGGCCGCGGCGGTCGCGGAGCGAGTCACGACCGTGACCGAGCAGACTGGCCGGCCCTGGGACGGCCCCGCGCTGCGCCCCGTCATCGCCGCCGGCTTCGCCAAGGCATTCGGAGCCGACCTGGAACCGGGCGAGCCCGCCGCGGCCGAGCAGGCCCAGGCCGCCACCCTCGCCGTCGACCGGTACGCCAGCCAGTCCTGGCTCACCGACCGCAGCGCCGCCCTGGACGGCAGCGGCTCAGCCGCTCTGAAGACCCCGGCCGGCCTGGCCAGGATCTACCTCACCACCCACGGCGACCTGGTAAAGAACGCCATCGTCGTCGGCGACTTCAACGAGCTTCCCGCCGCTGTCGTGGAGCTGGAGGCGGCGCTGCGCTGGCACCGCCTGGACGAAAGGACGGTCATGGGAGCGGTGTCCCGATCCGGCGCCGGGCAGGCGCTCGGCGTCCCGCCCAATCAGCTTGTCGCGGCGGTCCTGCACGCGGGACGGCAGGCCGTCGAGCGGCTAGCCGCAGCGCCCGTCCGTTCGGAAGGGTCGTGCTACTTCCCCGAGCCGACGGGGAGCCGGGCATGACGGGTGTAGCGGCGCAGGCGCGGGCCGGGGGGAGTGGCCCGGAGCGTATAAGAGCCGAAGGCGAAGCGCAGGGCGCCCCCCGCCCGCGCCCCCCAGCCCTGGGGTGTCTCAGTCGATCGTCGCGATCAGGTCACCCTCCTGG
>DPMS01000714.1 GCA_003541285.1 Actinomycetota bacterium | reverse complement strand
CACCAGGTGGGCGAACTCGGCCGCCGTCCCCATCCGCTTGGGAAACACGATCGGGGCGATGAGCCTGGCCTTGAATTCCTCGCTGCCCGGCAACGTCCCATAGATGGGGGTGTCGATGATGCCCGGGCAGATGGTGTTCACCCGGACCCCGATGGCGGACAGGTCGCGGGCGGCGGGCACCGTCATGCCGATGATCCCGCCCTTGGACGCCGAGTAGGCGAGCTGGCCGGTCTGGCCCTCGATGCCGGCCACGGACGCGGTGTTGATGACCACGCCGCGCTGGCCATCCGCGTCGGCAGGCTCGGTCCTGGCGATCGCCGCGGCCCCGATCCGCATCAGGTTGAAGGTACCGATCAGGTTGATGTCGATCACCTTGCGGTAGGTCGCCAGCGCGTGCGGCGCGCCCTCCCGGTTCACCGTGCGCTCCGCCCAGCCGATGCCGGCGCAGTTCACCACCGTGCGCAGCGGGGCTCCCTTGGACACGGCGGCCTCAACAGCAGCGGTTACCGACGCCTCGTCGGACACGTCCGTCTTGACGAACTCCCCGCCGGTCTCGGCGGCGACAGCCTTACCCCGCTCCTCGTTGAGGTCGGCGATGACGACGGTGCTCCCAGCCGCGGCAAGCATGCGTGCGGTGGCCTCACCGAGGCCGCTCGCGCCACCTGAGATGATCGCTGTGGTTCCGCTCAGTTCCATGGCCGGGAGCATACTTGCCTGCCCGCCCGGGTACAGGGCCGGGCTCCCAGCTAAGGGCCCTCCGCTGAATTAGGCGGGTTTGTCCGAGACGGATGCCTATGGTGTGTGGTATGGCGACCGTTGAGATTGATGAGGACCGGTTCATCGGCATGCTGGCGGAGCTGAAGCCGCATCTGAACGAGCTGCAGTGGCGGCTGACGCTGGGGGCGCACGCGCGGGCGCTGGGCCGGGGCGGGATCAGCCGGGTGGCCGCTTTGACCGGGTCGCATCCCGACACGGTGTCGCGGGGCGCGCGTGAGCTGGAGCGTGGGATCGAGCCGGACGGGCGGGTGCGTCTGCCGGGTGCGGGCCGGCCGTCGGCGGCCGACCTTGATCCGGGGCTGGTGGATGCGTTGCGGGAGCTGGTGGAGCCGGAGACGCGGGGTGATCCGATGCAGCCGCTGCGCTGGACGACCAAGTCGACGGGGAATCTGGCCGGTGAGCTGGGCAGGGCGGGGCGGCCGGTCAGCGCGGACACCGTGGGCCGGCTGCTGAAGGACCGGCTGGGCTACAGCTTGCAGGGCAACGCCAAGACGATCGAAGGCAAGCAGCACCCGGATCGCGACGCCCAGTTCCGCTACATCAATGACCTGGTGGTGTGGTGCATGGCGGCCGGTATCCCGGTGATCTCGATTGACTGCAAAAAGAAGGAACTGGCCGGCAACTTCAGGAATGGTGGCGCGGAGTGGGAGCCGAAGGGCTCGCCGCGGCAGGTCAACGACCACGACTTCGCCGACAAGGACCTGGGCAAGGTCGCCCCGTACGGTATCTACGATGTGGCCGCCAACTCCGGATGGGTGAACGTCGGGACCGACCATGAGACGGCGGCGTTCGCGGTGGAGTCGGTCCGCCGGTGGTGGGCCTCGGCCGGCGCGCAGGCCTACCCGGGCGCCCGCCAGCTGCTGATCACCGCAGACTGCGGTGGTTCCAACGGCAACCGGCGCCGGCTCTGGAAGGTGGAGCTGGCCAGGCTTGCGACCGAACTCGGGATCGAGATCACGGTCGCGCACCTGCCCCCCGGCGCCAGCAAGTGGAACAAAATCGAGCACCGGCTGTTCTCGGCGATCTCGATGAACTGGCGGGGCCGCCCCCTGGAAAGCCACCAGGTGATCCTGGAGACCATCCGCGCCACCACCACCCGCACCGGGCTGAGGGTGCAGGCCGAGCTGGACACCGGCAGCTACCCGACCGGGATCGAGGTCTCCGGCAAGCAGATGAAGGACCTGAAAGCCCAGGTCATCACCCCACATGAGTTCCACGGGGACTGGAATTACAGCATCGCGCCCGGGTACCTCGGCCTTGATCCCGACACGCCCGACACTACCTAGATAATTCTACGGAGAGCCCTNNCCAGGCGGCGCGGGCTTCGGGGCTGGCCCGGCCGGGCGCGGGGCCGATCGGGCCGGCCGGGTGGGCGTGCCCATACCGTTCCCGGTAGGCGGCCACCACGCCCGCGCGGTGTTCCCAGTCCGCCCGTGCCACCGCGCCCTGCGGGAGAGGCCCAAGGCCCTGAATTGCCCACAACGGACGCGTCCGCGCGACATGTTCCCCCAGCCGCCGGGCCCGTTCGTCCATAGCCTCGGCGAGCTCGCGCAGGTAACGGGCCACGTCAGGGTCGCCGATCTGCGGGACACGGCACGACCAGGGGCCGGGTGGCTGCGGCTGGACGCCGCCGAGCCGGCGGCGGATCCGGGCGTCGAGCACCCGGGCGACATCGCGGGCACCGTCCATGCCGCGCTCGGCGATGGCCTGCCGCAGAACCTGGGTGCCGTCCAGGCCGGCGGTTTCGGCTTCGCGCAGGGTNNAGCCTGCTCGAACCGGGTGTGCTGGGCGCGGCGGGTGAGGTCGTCCCAGATCCCGCCGAGCACGCCGAGGTGGTCGGCGTTGGACAGTTCGCGTTCGAGGGTTTCGGTGGCTGACAGTTCGCTGCCGTCACGGGCCAGCACCGCCAGCACAGAAACCGGGTCCAGCACCGGCCTCTCCTCGCCACCGTCGGCGGGCTGTGGGGCGGGCAGGCCTGCGCGTTCGCGGGCGAGCCGGCGGGCGCGGTC
>DPMS01000713.1 GCA_003541285.1 Actinomycetota bacterium | reverse complement strand
GGTCAGCTGGGCCAGCTCGTCGCGCAGCTTGTCCACTTCCGCGCCGCGCTTGCCGATCACCACGCCGGGCCGGCCGGTGACCCGGGCGAAGCCATCGGCCATCGACACCACCGCGCCCTCGTGCAGGCCCAGCACATACCGTGGCTCCGCGCGCTCGCGCAACGTCTCCAGCAGCGACGCCTCGGTGGAGCCGGGCAGGCCGAAGATGGTGCCGACCCCGGCGCGGGCCAGCACGTCAGCGGCGAACTGCGCGCCGCTGCGGGCGCCGCTCACGGCCCGTCCACTTTCGCCTGCCCGTCCACTTTCGCCTGCCCGTCCACTTTCGCCTGCCCGCCTGCATCCGCTGCCTGCTCCGCCCGGCCGCCCAGGAACACCTCTGCCATCTGCGGGCTGGCCAGTACCTCGGCGGCTGGCGCCGACATGGCCACCCGGCCCTGGACCAGAACGGACGCGACGTCGGCGAGCCGCAGGGCGGCCTGGGCCTTCTGCTCGACCAGCAGGACCGCGTGCCCATGGTCGGCGAGTGTGCGCACCTGGTCGTTGAGCACGGCCTCGGTCAGCGCGGCGGACAGGCCCGCCGTCGGCTCGTCGAGGATCAGCACCCGGGGGGACATCATGAGCGCCCGGGCGATCGCGGTCATCTTCCGCTCGCCGCCGCTCATCGTGCCGACGTAACGGTTGAGCCTGCTGCGCAGCGCCGGGAAGATCGCCAGCACCTCCTCCATCCGGGTGGCCCGCTCGTCCTTACCCAGCAGGTAGCCGCCCATGTTGAGGTTCTCGCTCACCTTCAGCGGGTCGAAGACGTCGTCCACCTGCGGCACGTAACCGACGCCGAGCCGCACCAGTTCCTCCAGCGGTCGGCCAGTGACCTCGTTCCCGTCGGCCAGCACCTGACCGCCCATGATCCGGGCCAGGCCGAGGATGGCCTTGAGCAGTGTGCTCTTGCCGGCGCCGTTCGGGCCGACTACGGCCACCAGCTGACCCGCCCTGACCTCCAGGTCCACCCCATGGATGACCGGGACATCCCCGTAACCGGCGGCCAGCTGGCGAGTAGCCAGGGCGGGGGATGCGGGGGCGGCGGCGGTGCCAGCGGGAGGCGATGTGCCGCCAGCCGGTCGCGGCGCAGGGCCGGCCGCGGGCTCCATTGGGTCAGCCGACGACATAGGCGTCCTGCACCTCCTTCCGGGTGCGCAGTTCGGCCATCCGGCCCTCGGAGATGACCTTCCCCTGTGCCATGACGACCACCTGCTCGCAGAGGCGCTCCACCGCGCGCAGTTCATGCTCGACCAGCAGGATCGACAGCCCGTTGTCAGCGAGCTGGCGGCAGGCCGCCTCCAGCCGCTCGGCCAGCGCCGGGGCGAGTCCGGCCATCGGCTCATCCAGCAGCAGCAACCGCGGGCCTGTTATCAGCGCGCGCATCACCTCAAGCATGCGCTTCTGGCCACCGCTGAGCTGCCCGGCCCGCTGGTCGGCCTTGTCCGCCATCCCGAACAGGGCGAGCAGGGCGGTGGCCCGCTCCACGAGTCCCTCTTCCTGGCGCCGCCACAGCCGCCGGCCGGCGGCGACCCCTGCCAGCGACTCGCCGCGCTGGTGAGGGGCGGCGACGAGCAGGTTCTCGATCGTCGTCAGGGCGCGGAACTCGCGCGGCAGCTGGAACGTGCGGACGATGCCCAGCCGGGACCGCCGGTGGGCGGGCAGGCGGCTCACATCGCGGCCGTCGAAGACGATCGTCCCGCCGTCCAGCCGCAGGAAGCCGCTGATGAGGCCGAGCACCGTGGACTTGCCAGCCCCGTTCGGCCCGATCAGCCCCGTGATGCCGCCCGCGGCGATGGTGAAGCTCGCGCCGTCCACGGCACGCACACCGCCGTACTGCCGCCGGAGCCCGTCCACGGCGAGGATCGGTGCCTGGCCGACGCCCGCGGGCGACGGCGGATGAGGGTGACCGTGATCAGACCACAAACGGGGAGCTGGCCGGATGGCAACGATCGAAGCAAGATCAACGGTCGCGCCGGCCGGAGCCGGCTCGCCGGCCGGACCCAGCTCGGTGGCCTGCGCGGGCTTCGGCCGGTAACGGGGGCGCCGTTCGGGGATCAGCCCTTGCGGCCGGCTGAACACGAACGCGATCGTCAGTACCCCGAGGATGATCCAGCCAAGTTCGTCGGCCAGTTGCGGCGCGCTCTTGATCTGCGGCAGGAACTGCACCCCCTGCAAGATCAGCACCGGCACGATGGCGGTACCGAGCAGCACCCCGGCGTCGTTGCCCAGGCCGCCGACGATGATGGCGGTGAGCAGCGCCAGCGTCTCCACGTACTCCCAGGACGAGGGGGACCAGCCGCCGATGAACCCGGCCAGCAGGGCGCCGCTCAGCCCGGCATAGACGCCGCCGACCGCCTGCACCGCCAGCCGCAGCCCGACCACGTTCTTGCCGACCGCGATCGCCGCGTCCTCGTCCTCGCGCACCGCCCGCAGCACCCGGCCGAACGGGCCGGTGGTGAACCGGCGCAGCGCCAGGTAGCCGAGCACGCAGACCACCGCCACCACCGCGACGTAGTACCAGCCCCGGCGGGCCGGGTCCACGGAGGCGAGCGGGTTGGGGATCAGGCTCAGCCCGGCGTTGCCGTCGAACAGGCCGGTGTCGGCGCCGATGACGGTCGTCGCGAGGATCGAGATGACCAGCATCACCATCGCCTGGTAGTCGGCGCGCAGCCGCTTCAGCCCGGTGACCCCGATCAGGCAGCCGAGCACCCCGCAGATCAGGGCGGCCGCCACGATCGCGAGCACCACCGGCAGCTTCAGGCCGATGATGTACTGCTGGAAGCCGCCGGAGGCGGCCGGGGACCCGAGCGTGAACACCGCGTAGAAGTAGGCGCCGGCGGCGACCAGGACGATGTAGGCGAAGTTGACGACACCCGCCACGCCGAACTCTAGGTTCAGTCCCCAGGCCGCGAGCAGGTCGGTGCCCAGGTACACGAGCAGGACCACGACGTAGTAGGCGATCGCGCTGATGGTGCGTCCTCCTCCCGATCCGCGGGTTTCCCGGTCAGCCGACCAGCCGCCGCGCGCTGGCTGTCCCGGCCGCCAGCAGACCGCGGGGCCGGATCAGCAGCATGAGGATGAGCAGGCCGAAGGCGTAGACGTCCTGGTAGGCGGGGCTGGAGTAGGCGGCGGCGACCTGGGTCCCCACCCCCACCACCAGCCCGCCGAGCATCGCCCCGTAGGGCTGGCCGATCCCGCCGAGGACGGCGGCCGCGATCATGTAGATGAGGAAGGTCGGCCCGATCGTGAAGTCGAAGGTGACCGTGGTGATCGCCAGCGCGACTCCCGCCGCCCCGCACAGGGCGCCGGAGATCAGCCAGGTCACGTCGATGATCCGTTCGGTGCGGATGCCGCAACTGCGGGCGACCACCGGATTCGCCGAGGTGGCCCGCATCGCCCGGCCCAGCTGGGTGCGGGTGAGCAGCAGGTGCAGCGCGAACATGAGCACCACCGTCATCGCGATGACGATCAGCTGGGTGGTGGTGAGCACGAAGCCCGCAACGCGGATGGTGCTGCCCGCCTGCTGGCCGTAGGAGACGGTGTCCGGGCCGGCGATGGCGACGATGCAGTACTGGATGATGATCCCGGCGGCGACGGTGACGATCACCACGCCGACGAACCCGGTGCCGCGCCGCCGCAGCGGCGCGATGAGCAGCCGGTTGAAAACCACCGACGCCAGCGCGATCCCGATCGAGGCGATGACCAGCGCCTCCCAGATCCCCACGCCCAGCCCGAGCAGCGCGTAACCCAGGTAGGCGGCCAGGGTCATCAGGGCGCCGTAGGTGATGTTCAGCACGTTGCTGATCCCGAACTGAACGGTGAACCCCACGGCGCCCAGCGCGACGACCGCCCCGGCTGCGATGCCGAAGCCCACCGCCTCGATGAAGACGTTCATTACGACAGCAGTTGCTGGATCGTGGTGCCAGGGATCACCCCGAGCAGTGTCGGGTTGCCGCTGGCGTCGAACCCGGAGGCCGAGAAGTTGCCGGGTGAGTTGTGGAAGGAGTTGAAGTGGATCGCGCCGCCGACCCCCACGTAGTGGATCTTCTGGCCGGCCTTCAGCGCGGCCAGGCCCGCGGCGTAGGAATCGACGGTCACCGCGCCGGGGGTACCGGTGGCGATCTTCTCGATGTCGGCGTTGTACACCGGGCCACTGGTGCTGTGCGCCTCCTGCATGGCCAGGCTCATCAGGTTGATGCCGTCGTAGATCGAGGCGATCACGCCCACCCCCAGGATGGTGGTGGGGTCCTTGATCTGCGACGCGCCGTAGACGGCGCTCTTATAGACACTGAACGCCTGGCTGGAGGGGTTCACGTAGCCACCGATGAAGTACATGCTGTGGGTCATGTAGGCCGCGCCCATGACCTTCTTCACAGCCGAGAAGTACGCGGGGGTGATCGAGTCGGTCGAGGTGACGACCGGCGGCACCTTCCCGCCGCTGAGCTGGCGGTATTCGGACAGGAAGGTCGCTGAGGTCTGCGGGTCGCCGGCCAGGATCAGCGCCTGCGGCTTGCCGGCCAGGACCCTGGCCACCACGCTGGAGTAGGACGAGGCGTCGCCGGGGATCGTGATGTTGGTGGTCATGGTGCCACCGATCTTCTTCACCGCGGCCACCACGCCCGGCTCGTTGCCCTGGGCGCCGATGTTGTTCTGGAACACCACGGCCATCCGCTTGTAGCCCTTCTGGTTCGCCCAGGCGACAAAGGCAGCGCCGTTCTGGGAGTCGGACGGGGTCATCCGCCAGAAGTAGGTGTCAGTGGTCTTGTCGAAGGCGACCAGGCCGTTGGTGGACACCATCGGGATGTGCGCGTTGTTCACCAGCGGGATCGTGGTGGCTGCCGTGTTCGACTCCAGCCCGACCGCCATGTTGAGGTTGCTGGTGGTGGCCAGCGCCCTGGTCACGTTCGGCACCGCGTCGGCCGGGTCGCCGGTGTCGTCGATCAGGGAACAGTTGATCTTGCGGCCCATCACCCCGCCGGCCTTGTTCACGTCGAACACGGCGGCGTAGCAGGCGCCGGACATGAGGTTGCCGATCTCGGCGGCCGGCCCGGTCATCGGGCCGATGACGCCGGCGTTGATGGTGCCGGTACCACCGCTGCCACCACTGCCGCCGCTGCTCGATGTGCTGCCGCATGCGGCCAGTGCGAGCGCGACGGCGACCGCGCCGGTGAGCATGACGCCAGGACGGGTGACCAGCGGCGCGGCGGAGGCCGCCTGCCGGGGGAATCGTTGTGTGGGGGGGTGTGTGAATTTTCTGGATCTCATATCGAGCCCACCTCTTCGTGGACGCCGCAGGGGGGCGGCGGGAGGCTTCCCGGCCGGTCAGGCCGGCCGGGGAGCGCGGACTGAAGGGGACTGTTTCAAAGCCGCATGATGCGGTGCAGGTTGGCCCCGAGCACGAGGTCGGAATCGGCCGCGCTCAGGCCGAGGGACCGGATCGTGTCCAGCACCTCGACGGGCCAGTCCTCGCCATCATTGGGACCCATCGGGAAGTCGGTGCCGTACATCACCCGCTCGGCACCGAAAAACTCCAGGCCGCAGCGCATTGCCGCGGCGGAGCCGTTGACCATCGAATCGTTGAAGAACTTGCGGAAGTACTGGGACGGCCGCCCGGGCAGCGGCTCCGATGCCTCGGTCAGGGACGCCGCCCGGTAGCGGGCGATCTCCTGGCTCATCGCGTCTGCCCGGCTGGCGTAGAACGGGACCATGCCGCCGAGGTGATGGGTCACGAACTTCAGGTCCGGATAGCGCTCCAGCACGCCACCGAACACCAGCCTGGACATCGCCAGGGTGGTCTCGAACGGCCAGCCGAACAGCCGGTCAACCAGGTCCTTCTTGATCCAGTCGTAGGAATGGCCGTGCTGGGGGTGGATCCAGATCGGCACATCGGCTTTGGCCGCTTCCGCATACAGCGGCCACATCGAGGCGTCGTCCAGGGGCAGGCCCTCAATGTTGGAGAAGATCAGCACACCGCGGACACCCAGTTCGGTGGTCAGCCGGTGGAACTCGGTCATCATCTCGTCGTCGACGACCGGCAGGACGCCGACCGCGATGAACCGGTCCGGCCATTTGGCGGCCATCTCGGCGATGCTGTCGTTGGCTACCCGGGTCAATGCGTGCACGACCGGCCGCGGCATGCCCAGCCACATCGGCGGCCTGACCAGGACCAGGACCTGCTGGTCGACACCGATCCGGTCCATATAGCGCAGCCGCCGCTCACCGTCGAACAGGTAGCTGTTCTTGCGCAGCGCAGCCACTTCCGCGCCGGGGTGGCGTTCGCTGATCGCGTCGAGCAACCGTTCCGGGCAAACGTGCGAATAAGCGTCGACGATCACTGAACCCCCTACCGGGCTCGGATGCTACCGACTGCAGTAGGGAGCAATGTAACCCGCGCCCAGAAGGGGCGCAAGATCCGCCAGCTGATCGGTTGCCCACAGGCGCGGCGTCTGGGCCGTCCACCCGTGATGCCGTCCGGGAACTCCACCGGGGCCCTTGGTCCCTATTGGCCGGCCGGCCTGCGGGGAAGACTTCGAGCAGCCGGCCCCCTCCGCGGACCCGGGCCGGCGCCGAGGCCGGAAANNGGGAACAGGGCCGGGAAAGGGGCTGGGAAGCCGATGCCGCGACGGGTGCTGATCATGGGAGCCGCCGGCCGCGACTTCCACAACTTCAATGTCGCCTACCGCGACAGTGCCGACCATGAGGTGGTCGCCTTCACCGCCACCCAGATCCCGTTCATCGCGGACCGGGTCTACCCGCCGGTGCTGGCGGGCCCGCGCTACCCAGACGGCATCCCCGTCTATCCCGAGTCCGAACTCGGCAAGCTCATCACCGGGCTAGCGGTCGACGACGTCATATTCAGCTACAGCGACGTATCCCACCAGTACGTGATGCACACGGCGAGCAGGGTGCTGGCCGCCGGGGCCTCGTTCGTCCTGCTCGGCCCGCGCGACACCATGATCTCCGCGCGGGTCCCGGTGATCGCGGTCTGCGCCGTGCGGACCGGGTCGGGCAAGAGCCAGACCTCACGCCGGGTTACCCGGGCGCTGCGGGCGGCGGGACGGACCCCGGTGGTGGTCCGCCATCCAATGCCGTACGGGGATCTGGCGGCCCAGCGGGTGCAGCGTTTTGCCACGTATGCGGATCTGGCGGCGGCGGAGGTCACGGTCGAGGAGCGGGAGGAATACGAGCCGCACCTGGCCGAGGGAACCGTCGTCTACGCGGGGGTGGACTACCAGGCGATCCTTGAGCAGGCGCAGGCCGAATGTGACGTGCTGGTCTGGGATGGCGGGAACAACGACTACCCGTTCTACCGCCCCGACCTGTGGATCACTGTGATCGACCCGTTGCGCGCCGGCCACGAGAGCACCTACCACCCGGGGGAGGTCAACGCGCGGGCGGCGGATGTGCTGGTGGTCAACAAGATCGACTCCGCCTCCGCCGAGGAACTAGCCGAGATCGACGCGGCCATCTCGGCGCTGAACCCGGCCGCCACCGTCGTGCGCGCCAGGAGCGTGGTGATGGCCGACGACCCCGGCGTGATCGCGGGACGGCGGGTGCTCGTGATCGAGGACGGGCCGACGCTGACCCATGGCGGCATGAGCTACGGGGCGGGCGTCGTCGCCGCCCGGCGGGCCGGAGCTGCGCAGGTGGTGGATCCCCGCGGGCTCGCGGTCGGCTCGATCCGCGAGGTCTACCAGAAATACGACGTCGGGCCGGTGCTTCCGGCCATGGGCTACAGTCCCGGGCAGTTGCGCGAACTTGAGCAGATGATCAGCGCCGCCGACGTGGACGCGGTGGTGATCGCCACGCCAGTCGACCTCGCCGCTCTGATCAGCATCGGCAAGCCAGCCGTCCGGGTCCGCTACGACCTCGTCGAAACCGAGGGGTCGGTGACGGTGGATGAGGTCCTCAAGCCGCTCCTGGGACCCGCTGGCGACATTTCACGAGTTCATGCCAATCCAGCGCCCGGTTTGGGATGAAATGTGGTGAGATCTTTGCCGGAGCGGGCCGGCAGCGTGATCCGCGGATTGCCCGGGGTTCTGCCGGCCGCGGCCCTTGCTGGTTGCCTTGCCGCTGCGTCCACTGGCTGCTCCGGGCCGGTGACCACCGCGCACCGCCGCGCGCCGGTCAGCTACTACCTGTCGCTGGGCGACTCCCTGTCGCAAGGCGTCCAGCCTGACGCCTCGGGAGCCAATGTCAAGACCCGGCACGGCTACGCTGACCAGCTGTACGCCGCGCTGCGCAGCCGCCACCCGGGCCTGCGCCTGGTGAAGCTGGGCTGCCCGGGCGAGACCACCGCCACCATGATC
>DPMS01000712.1 GCA_003541285.1 Actinomycetota bacterium | reverse complement strand
ATGGCTACCTGTGAGAACTGCGGCAACGACTACGCCAAGACGTTCGAGGTGCTCATGAACGGTGAGGCGCACGTGTTTGACAGCTTCGAGTGTGCGATCCACCGGCTGGCGCCGTCTTGTGAGCACTGCGGCTGCCGGATCATCGGGCACGGCGTGGAGGCGGGCGACATGATGTTCTGCTGCGCCTCGTGCGCGACCGCGCAGGGCGCGGTGGGCCTGCGTGACCACGTCCCGGCCTGATCTGATCACGCCGGACGGGACCGCCCGGGCTGGATCTGGCCGCCCGGGACGGGCCGAACGCGAGGCAGGTGGTGACAAAAGACCTCTGGGGCGTTCGCGGTCAATGCTGCACGCTGGAGAAAAGGCCTGGCGTCGTACCCGCTGAATCGAGCCCAGCCGGGCCGGGGAGCCGGGCCGACCCGGCCGGGCGAGGAGGACCGATGATCAGGCAAATCGGCTCGCAATATCAGGAGCCGTCGGGAACCGCGCTTGAGGAGCGGGTGCACCAGTTGGAGACCCAGGTGGCGACGCTGGCGGACGCACTGCGGGTGCTGGCGCGCGGGCTTGAGGATGGTCCCATGGCCGAGCCGGGGGACCGGACGGTGGTGGAGGCTGCCCGGCAGGCCTACGACCTGCTGCTCGCCGCCCGGGCGCCGTCAGCAGCGGATGAGGATTCCGGCGACCGCGGCTAGCGCCGCTCAGTTCCCATCGGTGCCAGCGCCGTGCTCTGGCTGGTCCTCGCCGTTCAGCATGTCCAGGGCGTCAACAGCGACCCGCAGCCGTTCCACCGCGGCCAGGATCGCCGGATCGATGACCGGTCCCTCGCCACCGCTGCTTGCCTCGGGACTGGGCCACTCGTACAGATCCACCACGGCGAGGGCGGCCTCCTGCAAATGCTCCGCTGGCGCGCCCGCGTCAAGCAGGCAGGCCAGATGCCGCACTGGTGCGATCAGCGGGGCGATCTCATCGGGGACGTGCTCGGTGGGCAGGTGATGGTGCATTGCCTGGACCAGTCGGGCGACATCAGCGCGGAGTGCTTCTTCGCGTTCAGCCCGGGCCGCGTCGACCATGCTCTGACCCTACTCAGCGGACCCGGAACCGGTCAGCGGCTGGGGGTGGAAAAACGGATCCACTGGAGGTGGAGATGTCAATGTGCGCCGTTCCGCTCATTACCCGCCGGCCCCGGACGCTATGGCGGGGAGGGGCTTCCGCTTATGTTGCGGATCACCATTGCGCGGTGCGTGGATCTGGCTGGATCCGCTCCCCCGCGTCTTCCGGGTCTTTGCCCCTTCCCGCACTCTCAGTATATCTCATTGCGCCTCTCACGACCAGGCAGCTTCGCAGGTCACAGGCCTGGGCGGGCCGCGCCCTGCCCGGGGCAGCCCCGGTGAGCCCGGCCGGCCGCCCTGGCCCGGGGCCTGGTGTCCCCGGTTCCCAGATCCGGGGCAGGGGAAGGGACAGGTAAGGAGATGGACCTCATTGAGCAAACGCCCTACCGGTTCCTGATCCCCCAGCAGGGGGCGATGCGGGTACCAGGGATCGTCTATGCGTCCAGGGCCCTGCTGCCGGCCCTGTCCGGGGATCGCTCCCTGGAGCAGGTAGTGAACGTGGCCACCTTGCCCGGCATTGTCGAAGCGTCCTACGCCATGCCCGACATGCACTGGGGCTATGGCTTCCCGATCGGCGGGGTCGCCGCCACCGATCCGGCCATCGGTGGCGTGGTGTCGCCCGGCGGGGTGGGGTTCGACATCTCATGCGGTGTCCGGCTGCTGGCGGCCGAGGTGGACGCCGACGAACTCAAGCCCGTGCTGGGGCAGGTCACGGACCGGCTGGCGGCGGCGACCCCGCGCGGGGCGGGGCGGGGCGGGATCTGGCGGCTGACCGGTGCCGGGCAGATGAGACGGGTGCTGACCGGCGGGGCCCGGTACGCGGTCGAGCAGGGGCACGGGGTCGAGCGTGACCTGCTGCGGTGTGAAGACGAGGGCGCTGTCGCCGACGCGGACCCGTCCCAGGTCAGCACCAGGGCCATTGACCGTGGCCTGCACCAGGTGGGCAGCCTGGGCTCGGGCAACCACTTCCTGGAGGTCCAGGCGGTCGAGGAGATCTACGACGATGTCGCGGCACAGCGGTTCGGCCTGCGGCCCAGGCAGGTCTGCGTCATGATCCACTGCGGCTCCCGGGGCCTGGGCCACCAGATCTGCGGTGATCACGTCCGCGCGATGGAGAAGGCGATGCGGCGCTACGGCATCAGCGTGCCTGACCGCCAGCTCGCGTGCGCCCCGGTCAGGTCTCCCGAAGGCCAGGGCTACCTGGGGGCGATGGCCGCGGCGGCCAACTATGGCCGCGCCAACCGCCAGGTTCTGGCCAGCACCGTGCGGCACATCTTTTCCCAAACGCCCGGCGGTAGCCTCGACCTCGTCTACGACATATCGCACAACCTGGCGAAGATAGAAACCCACCTGGTGGAGGGCAAGACGGTGTCGCTGTGCGTGCACCGTAAGGGCGCCACCAGGGCACTACCGCCTGGTCACCCCGACCTGCCGGCGGACCTGCGCGAGGTGGGCCAGCCCGTGCTCATCCCCGGCTCGATGGGCACCTGTTCGTACGTGCTGGTCGGCATCCCGGGGGGTGGCGCGTTTGCCTCTACCTGCCACGGCGCCGGCCGGGTGATGAGCCGGCACCAGGCGCTGCGCGAGGTGAGCGGACCGGAGCTGCAGCGGCGGCTGCAGGCACGGGGGATCGAGGTCCGCGGGGCGTCATCGCGCGGGCTGGCCGAGGAGACCCCGGAGGCCTACAAGGACGTCACCGAGGTCGTGGCGGCGGCCGAGGGCGCTGGCCTGTGCCGCAAGGTCGCCAGGCTGGTCCCGCTGGGTGTGGTCAAAGGCTAACGGGCTTCGCCCCAGCCCGCCCGGTGGTCTGGCGCCGCGTCAGGCCATGCCTGCCTGCGCGGCGGGACTTGCCCGGTTCGTGCTGCCATGGCGCCTAGATCGGTCACCCTGCGGGCCGGAGTCAGACGTCGATCGTCACCGCGCATGACCAGCGCCCGGATGGGTCCCGGCCGCATTGCAGCCCGGACAGGGAAGCGGCCTTGGGGGCGGCGCCGGTGATCTCCACCTCGTTCAGGCCGGTCACGTGGAAGGACAGGTCGATCCCGCCATCGTCGGCGCGGCGCGCACTCACGGAGACAGGGATCTCACCGTCAGCGTCCAGCCCGTAGATGACCTCCTCGACGGCGGCGGCGACCAGGTCGGCATCGGTTTCGCCGGTCAGATGACGCTCCACCAGGTGCCCGCTGGCGTGGCGCTGGCGGGCGGGGCGGATGTCGGCGAAGCTGTCCACCAGGGCACGGACCGCCTCAGCGACGCATTCCTCCCTGGTCGCGGCCCATGCCTCGATCCGCAGATCGGCTGTATGCGGCACACTCCTGTGCCCGCGCGGGTACTGGCCCGCTGGCTCTGATCGCTGCTCCATCCCGGAAGATTCTCCCCCCCGGGCAGCGGTGCCGCCAGCATGCACGGGCTTGCCCTGATCAGTTACTGACGGAAGAATCGGCCCTCTATGACACCCGCAGCTGACCGTTACTTCGAGGACTTCGTACCGGGCTCCACCCACGAGTTCGGTCCCACCGTGGTGGACGAGGCCGAGATCATCGAATTCGCCCGCCGCTACGATCCGCAGCCTATCCACACCGACCCCGAGTGGGCGCGTACCGGCCCGTTCGGCGGGCTGATCGCCAGCGGGTGGCATACCACGGCGATGATGATGCGCCTGCTGGTCGAGCAGTATCTGCCGTCGGCGGCAAGCCTGGCGTCCCCGGGGATCGATGAACTGCGCTGGCTGCGGCCGGTGCGCCCCGGCGATGAACTGCGGGTCCGGGTCACGGTGATCGAGACCCGGCCGTCGGCGTCCAAGTCTGACCGGGGACTGCTCCGGTCGAAGATCGAGGTGTTCGGGACCGGCGGGGCGGGAGTCATGACCATGATCGCGCTCAACATGATCCGCCGCAGGCCAGCCGCCCAGGAGAACTGACCGCTGCTCTTGGGCCCGTACCTGGCGGGTGGGATCCGGTTCCAGAGGGAACGACTACCGGCGTGGGACCCGGCCGGGGATCTGCCGGCGGCAGGCCCGCTCAGGACCGGGGCAGGTGCCAGGCAGGGGCGGCGTCCCGGGAGGTGCAGCACCGGGCCGGCGGGAGGCGGACATGGGTGACTTCTTCGGGATCGTGGCGGCTGGCCCGTTCTTTTTCGTGAGTGCCTGGGTGCTGATGCTCTTCGCCGGCGCTGTGGGCACTGACGTCGGTATCCGGCCGTTCGGCTACATCACGTCGATGGTCGTGACCATCGCGCTGTGGCTGACGGTGGCGCCAGCGATCGGCGCCATCGCCCGCGCCGGCCGGAAGAGCTGATCAGCGGGGGTGGCCTGGCGGGGACTGGTTCCGGGGCCGGATGGGGAACAGGACGCGGTCGAGCCTGACCGCGGCGTAGCCCAGTGTCGAGAGCGCGCACACCACGACCAGATCGAAGAGGGTCAGTGGCTCGGTTCCCAGCAGGTCGCGCAGGAAGGGCACATACAGGCCGGCGAACTGCAGCAGCAGCGCCACCGCCACCGCCACCGGAAGCAGGGGGTTGGTCATCGTGCCGGGCCGGGACCGGGA
>DPMS01000850.1 GCA_003541285.1 Actinomycetota bacterium | reverse complement strand
GAACTTCATGATCACGGAATCCTGCCAGTCAATACGCCTGTCAGGATTCCGTGATCATGAAAGCGGCGGCCGGAACCCAACCGTCAGGCTCTGCGGCCCGGTCCTTGCCGCAGCAGCCGCCACCAGGCGAGGACGGAGAAGACCATCCCCAGGGCGGCCAGGGCGGCCATGTCCATCAGCCAGGTGTGCGAGGTGTGCGACCACAGATGGTCCAGCGCGGTCCCTGGCGCCGGGGGGAAGATCTTGTTCAGGTTCGACGTCGAGGCGGTCAGCGCGTACCCCCAGCGGGACGGCGAGAGCCACGAGACCTGTTCCAGACCTGCCTTCCCGGCGATCGCGAATACCCCGCCGGTGAGGATGACCTCGACGACCACCACGACCATCAGGATCGGCATCGTCTTCTCGGACGTGTTGACCGACGCCGAGATGAGCAGGCCCAGCGCCATGGACACGACGGCGAGCACAGCCAGCGCGATGATCAGTTCGGCCAGTGGTATCGCATGGATGACCGATCCGCTCGTGGGCAGTTTCCTGCCGATCAGGCCGATCAGCACCATGATCCCGGCCTGGATGCCGCTGATGAGGCCCAGTACCGCCAGCTTGGACGACAGGTAGGACGCGGTGGACAGTCCGGCGGCGCGCTCGCGGCTGTAGATGGCGCGTTCCTTGACCAGTTCCCTGACGGCATTGAATGCCCCGGCGAAACAGGCGCAGATGACGAGGATGAGCAGCAGCGACGTGGCGGCGTTGTTGCTCGGGGGCGGGGTGGCGGCCACGTGGCTCAGGTGCGCGGCCGCCGTGCTGGTCGCGTGACTGGTCGCATGCGCGGAGGCGTGGGCGGACGCGTGGGCGGACGCGTGTGCCTGGCTTGACGGATGAGCCGCCGCCTGCGCGTGCGCGTGGCTCTTCGCATGGCTGGTGCTGTGTTTGGAGCCGTGGGTGGACCCCTTATGTTTAGCGGAATTAGCGGGCGGTTTATGTTTGACGGGTGGCGCCGCACCGGCCGCCGGTCCCAGGCCGTCCTTGGCCGGAATGGCCAGGATGACGCCGCCCAGCACGACGGGAGCGCCTGCCAGCAGGCCCAGGTACACCCGGTCGGAAGCGATCACTGCCAGGTAACGCCTGCACAGCGTGCTGAACTGGGCGAACCGGTTCTTGGTCGGCGGGGCCGCCGAGACCTGGCGGCGCGCCGCCGGCCGCTGCCCGTCAGAGGCGGCGACAACGAACTGGGAGTACCAGGGCGACCGCCGGTACTCCGCCGACCAGTCGCGAGCGGGTTCAGCGTCGAACGCCTGGAAGACCTCTGCCCAGCCCGGCTTCTTGAAATGCTTCAGGCCGTCCTGCGGCGGGCCGAAATAGGCGACCTTTCCGCCCGGCACAAGCACCAGCAGGCGATCGCAGATGTCGAGGTTGGCGACGCTGTGCGTGACCACGATGACCGTGCGGCCGTCCTGGGCCAGCCCTTTCATCATCTCCATGACCGACTTGTCCAGCCCCGGGTCAAGGCCGGAGGTCGGCTCGTCCAGGAAGAGCAGCGACGGCTTGGTCATCAGTTCCAGCGCGACGTTCACCCGCTTCTGCTGCCCTCCCGACAGCCGGTCGGTGCGGGTTTCGGCATGGTTGGTGAGGGAGAGCTCGGCCAGCACCTCGTCGACCCGGCGGTTCCGCTCAGCGGCGCTGGTGTCCCGCGGGAACCTCAATTCCGCCGCATAACGCAGTGCCCGGCGGGCTGTCAGCTGGGTATGGAGGATGTTCTCCTGGGGGACAAGACCGATCCGGTGACGCAGCTCGTCATAGTGCTGGTAGAGATCACGGTCGTCGTAGAGGACGCTGCCGCCGTTGGCAGGCCGCATCCCCGTCAGTGCCCCCAGCAGGGTGGACTTGCCGGCGCCACTGGGGCCGATGATTCCCAGCAGGCAGCGCTCACCGAGCGGGAAGCTTACGTGGTCGAGCAGGACCTTGCCGCTGGGCAGGGTGACGGTCAGGTCGCGGGCGACCAGGGAGACGTCCCCGGTGTCAACGAACTCCTGCAGTTCGGTGCCGGTGAGGCGGAACGTGGATGGCCCGATGCCGACGATGTCGCCTTCGCTCAACGGCGCCGCGGAAACGCGCTGGCCGTTGACGTACGTGCCATTGTGGCTGCCCAGGTCGACGATCTGATACGCGGCGCCCGCCAGGCGCAGCTCGGCGTGATGGCGGGAGACGCTCAGGTCGGAGACGACGATGTCGTTGTCCGGGGCACGGCCGATCCGCAGCGTCTTTGTCGGCAGCTGCCGGATCACGCTGGGTTCGCGGAATCCCCCTGTGGTGACGCCCGCGGCTCCGCCCCCTGGCATGCCGCCAGGCATGCCTCCCACCATGGTGGGGCTCGGCATCGGCGTGGCAACGACGGCGGTTGCCGGCCGCACGTCGGGCCTGCTGGCGGAGCAGGTCATGACCGGCCCGTCGACAGGATGACCGAAACGGATGGTGCGCTCCCCGTGCAGGGCGACCCGGTTCACCCGCTCCGACCCCAGGTACGTGCCGTTGGTACTCCCGCTGTCTTCCAGGACCCAGGAGCCATCCGCATCGCGGAGGACGGCATGCTGCCACGACACCCGGTCATCACTGACGACGATGTCGGACTGCGGGTCCCGGCCAATGGTGTAGGCAGAGCCTGCCTGCAGGGTGCGGTCAGACCCTTCGGTCCGGACGGCGAGCGGGGGGGCCGTCGTTGCTGAAACTGGTTGCTCGGTCGCCATCTGCCAACTGTAGAGCGAATTTGGCCGAAGAAGAATCGGCTGGACCGTCCCGACGCCGGTTCTTTTCCGCACCCGGCGCCTACTAGCCCTTTACCAGCGCTTTAGGGTAACGAAACCATCTCTGTGAGTTGACAGCGGACCGGACGAAGCGCCCATACTGGGTTGGCTCCCGCTGGCCCGGCACTGCTCCCCACGAGCCTTGCCCTGCCTCACGCTTCGGTCAGGATCTTGTGATGCCTGATGCGGCAGGGTCTGAGACTGCACCAACACCAGGAGCTGAGAGCGGGAGGCACGGTGAGCGAGCAGTCCCCCACGGCGCCCGGCGAGTTCGGCGTGGGCTCGCGCGTCGCCGGTTACCGGCTGGATGAGCAGATCGGCCGGGGCGGCATGGCGGTGGTCTTCCGCGCCTACGATTCCCGCCTGGAGCGGCGGGTCGCACTGAAGATCCTGGCCCCCGAACTTGCCCGCGACGAGGAGTTCCGCCAGCGCTTCATCCGGGAGTCACGGGCCGCGGCGGCGGTGGACCATCACAACATCATCCCGATCTACGAGGCCGGTGAGGCCGGCGGTGTCCTGTTCATCGCCATGCGCTTCGTCGATGGGCGCGACGTGCAGAGCCTGGTCAACCAGCAGGGACGGCTGCCACCGGGGCGGGTCTGCGACATCATCACCCAGGTGGCGTCGGCGCTTGACGCCGCGCACCGGCACGGCCTGGTGCACCGGGACGTGAAACCGGCCAACATGCTCCGCGACGCCACGTCCGGAACCGATCAGTCCGACCATGTGTACCTGTCGGATTTCGGCCTGAGCAAGCAGGCGCTCGCCCAGACCTCGCTCACCTCACAGGGCCAGTTCCTGGGCACGCTGAACTACGTAGCGCCGGAACAGATCGAGGGCCGGCCGGTGGACGGGCGCACCGACGAGTACGCCCTCGCCTGCTCGGCGTTCGAGATGCTCAGCGGTTCACCCCCGTTCCGCCGGGACGAAACCCTCGCCATCATGTACGCGCAACTGTCCAGCGCGCCGCCCTCCATCACCGGCATCCGGCCGGACCTGCCAGCGGCGGTTGACGAGGTCATGTCCAAGGCACTCGCCAAGGCCCCGGCGGAACGGTACGCCGCCTGCCTGGAGTTCGCCGCCGCCCTGCGGCGCGCCTGCGGCATCGGCTCGGGCAATTCGG
Organism: Actinomycetota bacterium; assembly: GCA_003541285.1. Classification (GTDB taxonomy): domain Bacteria; phylum Actinomycetota; class Actinomycetes; order Streptosporangiales; family Streptosporangiaceae; genus UBA9676. The sequence continues at coordinate 10,042 of DPMS01000850.1, read as the reverse complement.
ATCCGGGCCTGGCCCTCGGCGGCCTGGACGCCAGCCTGTGCCGCTGCCACCTCGCCGCCGCGGCTGCTGCCAGCGCTGAGGGCCCGGCCGCACCGCCCGCGGCCGGCACTCCCGCGCCGCACGGCGCGCCGACCGCCGCCAGCAATCCGCCGGGGCAGGCCGGTCTTCCCGCCGCAGCCGCGGCCGGCACCCCGCCACCGATGGCCGGGGCAGGTCTCGATGCGGGCCCGGCCACGCAGGGCATGCACCTGGGGCCGGGGCCGACCAAACCGGGGCTGACCGACCCGATGGGAGACTTCGGCCATCTGTACCGGGGGTCCGGCGGGGCGGTTGGGGCGCCGCCGGGTGCGCCACCACGGCGGCGCTCGTGGGCCATCGTGGTGGGCGTCGTCGTCACCTGCGCCGTCCTGGCCGCCGCTGGCGGGGCTTACCTGCTGCTCGGCCACAACGGCGGTGGTGGAAGTGGCGGGCACGACGGCACCAAAGCGGCCGCCAAGACCCTGGCATTGCCGGGCTGCACCACGGCGACCGCGCAGGCGGCACCGCTGGCGCAGGTCCACACCCGCTTCGTGCAGGTGGGCGGCAAGCCCTTCGACGTGGTGGTAACCCCGAACGGTTTCGGCTTCGTGTCTTTGCGTAAGGGCTCACCCCTTACCGTCATGAACACCACCAAGTTCGCGCCCAGCATTATCCAGACCATTCCCATGCCTAACGACGAGGGTGAAGTGATCACCCACGACGGGCAGTACCTGCTGGTGGCCGGGGACAGCGGGCTTACCGCATTCCGGGTCCACGACCTGGAGTCGGGGCTGACCACTCCGATCGGGTCGCTGACCAGCCCCGGCGGGAAGGGCGGGATCGAGGTGGTGACCTCGCCGGACGACCACTTCGCCTTCGTCACCCTCCAGAACAGCGGCAAGGTCGCTGTCTTCAACCTGCAGAAGGCGCTGGCATCCGGGTTCAGCCCGGGCGATTTCGCGGGCTTCATCCCGATGACCTCTGACCCGGTGGGGATCACGGCCTCCCCCGATGGCCGGTACCTCTACGTGGTCAGCGGGCTCGCCAACACCGCCATCCAGTCCGGGATGGGAACCCTGGCCGTCGTGGACATGCACAAGGCGGAGACCAATCCCGGGTCGTCGGTGGTCAATGTCGACAACGCGGGCTGCGGGCCCGCCCGGGTGATCACCTCGGCCGACGGCAAGCAGGTGTGGGTGACCGCCGGCGGGTCCAATGCGCTGCTGGCATTCTCGTCCGCCAAGCTGCTCAGCGACCCCAAGCATGCCCTGATCGCCCGGGTGGCCGTGGGTGAGATCCCGCTCGGGCTGGTGATGGTCAGCAACGGCGGCCGCATCGTCGTCGCCAACTCCAACCGGGACAACGTGCCGGGGGCGGCCCCCGGCCTGGCCGTGGTCGATGTGTCCAATGCCCTGGCCGGCAAGCCGGCGTTGCTCGGCGCCGTCAAATCCGGGCTGGCGCCCCGCCAGTTCGCCGTCGAGCCCAACGGCAAAACCCTGCTGGTCACCAACACCGGCTCGGGTCAGGTGGAGGCGGTGAACGTTGGCCAGATCCCCTGAACGGCGGTCCGGCCGGCCCGGCGTGGCCGGGAGCCACAAGGCGCTTGGCGGGGTTAGCAAATGCCGTAACATCTGCCCATCGAGGCGGACAAGAGAGCGGGTGGCGCTGCCATGAGTAACGGCTCGACCGTCTGGCTGCCAACTCCCCCTTCGGCCCGGCGGCCGCAGCGGCGTGGCAGGCGGGTGTGGTGGATAGTGCTCGCCAGCCTGCTCACACTGCTGGTGCTGCTGGTCGTCCTCGACCGCGTCGCGGTTGCCTACGCGGACAATCGGGCAGCTCAGCAGATGAAGAGCCAGGGTTTCCCGATCAAGCCGAACGTGAGCATCGAGGGGTTCCCCTTCCTCACGCAGGTCGTTGCCAGGAACTTCAACGACATCCACATCACCGCCAGCCGGGTCCCGGAAGGCCCGGTGACGCTCAGCCTCGTCGCGGACGCCACCGGGGTGAAGCTCAATTCTGACTTCCAGAGCGGCACCATCACCCAGATCAACGGGACAGGCCTGATCGGCTTCTCCAACCTGGCGTCGGTGGCCGGGGTCGCTGGCGCCCCCGGCCTGAGCTTCAAGGCGGCTGGCCCCAGCCAGGTGAGGATAACCCTCAACCTGCAGGTCATCTCGGCGTCGGCGCTCGCGTCGATCCAGCGGGTGGGGCCGAACACCTTCAAGATCCACATCACCTCCACGGACGGGATCCCGGCCTCGCTGCTCGGCTCGCTCAAGGACTTTACGGTGCACATCCCCTCACTGCCGATGGGACTGTCCATTCAGAGTGTTGAGGTGTCCGGCCAGGGTGTCGTCATCCACGTCACCGGCACCAACATCAAATTCACCCCGAACGGGCTGGGTTAGGGGCCATCGGGTCAGCGCAGCGGGGCCATCGGGTCAGCGCAGCCGGCCCAGCGCGGCCCGGAACCTGCGCAGGTCCCCGTAGCCGGGACTCATAGGTCGCGCCCACCATCAGCAGGACCATGCCGACCGCGGCGATCGGCACCCAGTGCGGCACCATCGCCACCAGGCGGCCGGCGTGGCCCCATCGAACCGCTCGTTTCCCGCCACCGCTTGCACCAGGAGCCGCCGCCCGGCGGGGGCCTGGTCCGCCTTGACGAAGCGGCGGTGGCGGTGAAGCCGCGCCGGATCCCGTTCACCTCACCGGACAGCTCCGGTGACGGGGTGAACAGGTACTCGTCCATCGCCTCGCGCTCATGCATCGCCCGTCCAGTCCCCTGCCTCAGATGCGCTTGTGGCGACCGCAGGACGGTCTCCTCCTCATGGATACCCGTCTGCCACGGACTGCTATCGTTCAGCCACAATCCGCAGCTACCCGGGCGGGACCGTGCCGGGTCTGCCGGGCGGATGCGGCGCGAATCCAAAACGGGCTCAACCGGGCCCAACCCCCCAGGCTGTGTTATCGCCGCGGTGTAACGCGGCGAGCGGCATGTTTACGAGAAGCGCAAATGGCTACTGATAGCAATTGGAATGTTCCGGAGAGTCGCCGGCAGCGCTTGCCGGGATGAGCCGCTCATTCCTTCGGGCTAGCCCCGGAAGGAGGCCGGGGAAGGGACATAAGAACATCTATGCCCGAGCCGGTCTGACTCACGCGTTGGCTATTGCTTTGCCGCCCCCTGGGCTGCAAAGGGCCCGGAATCCGGGCACAGGAGAACAGTCAAGCGCCCTGCGTGCACGATGGTCCGCCGTAGCGCGGCATCGACGCCCTGACCCTGCGTCACATCGGCNNGCGCAGCCATCGCACTTGCGGCCGTCACGGCCGGCTGGCTGGCGCGCACTGCTGCCCCGTCCGCAGCCGCGGACCGGGTATCCGCCACGGCCCGGCCACCTGGTGCGGCCGGCCGGGACCGGCTTCTGGTGCACAGCACCAGCCCGGCAGCCGCTGACCGGCTGACCTCCAGCGTGGCACCCATCTACCGCACACCACGGCAGATCGCGTGGCACATGCTCATCCACCGCTTTCACTGGAAGCACTGGCAGTTCCATTACCTGGACCTGCTGTGGACCAGGGAGAGCGGCTGGGACCGCCACGCGACCAACCCGTACTCGGGGGCTTACGGGATCCCGCAGGCCGTCCCGGGCAGCAAGATGGCCGCGGCCGGACCTCGCTGGCGCTCCAGCGCCCGCACCCAGATCCGCTGGGGCATGCTCTACATCAAGGAGCGGTACCGGACCCCGTACTGGGCCTGGGAGAACGAACGCTGGTACGGCTGGTACTAAGGCCGCCCGAGCAGGGCCAGGGCGATCCTGGCCTGACGGCGGGAGGTCAGCGACCGCCACGTCGCCTCGCTCCGGCAGAACCCGGCGAACGTCCGCCAGCCCTTCGGCGTGGCCAGCCCGGCATGGAAGGCGCCGGGGTGCCGGGCGAAGGCGGCCAGGATGCGCCGCCCGGCCTCCATCTCCGGGAGCAGATCCTGCCCCAGTGCGCTCTCGTACTGGCCCAGGGCACGGTCCAGACACTCATCATCAGGGCTGGCCGCGGCGGCGGCTGCGGCCGCCCCGGCCAGCTTCCCCGAGCGAAGCGCGAAGCTGATGCCTTCGCGTGTCCATGGCTCGAGCAGGCCGGCCGCGTCGCCAGCCACGATGACCCGGCCGTTGCGGACTGGGGAGTGGGGGCTGCGGCAGCGGGTCAGGTGCCCCGAGTTCCGGGCCGGCTCATACGACCCGAGCCCAAGCCTGCTGACGAAGTCCTTCAGGTACTGCCGGGTCTGCCCGCCGTTGCCCCGGGCCGCGATCACCCCGACCGTCAGCCGCTCCCCCTTGGGGAACACCCAGGCATAAGAGCCGGGAATCGGCCCCCAGTCGAGCAGTATCCGCCCGTGCCACTGCTGCTGAACCGGGACCGGGACGTCGATCTCCAGTTCCAGGCCAAGGTCGACCTGGCCGAACGTCACCCCGGTGTACTGCGCGCTGACACCCGAGGAACCGTCCGCGCCGATGAGCACCCGGGCGCGCACGCCCGAGCCGTCAGCCAGTCGGGCGACGGCGTGCTCGCCGTCCTGGGTGATCCCCCGCACCGGCGAGCGCTGCCGGAGTGTGACGCCAGCGGCCAGCGCCGCCTGGCGCAGCGCATCGTCGAACTCCTCCCGCACCACCATGGCGAGCAGCGACTCGCGGNNCACAGGCGCAGCGTAGACGACCGGGCGTGGTGAGCAGGCAGCCCATTGACCACATCCGGCTGGCGTGGCGTGGCGGAATCACCACGCCACGGCAAGCGAGAAGTTATACGTTGTGTAATCGTGTGGAAACAATATGTAAACAGAACGCTCCGTCATGCCCTTGGCTACGAGCTGAACCGCGCGCCGGGACACCGGATGTGGAGAATGCCGCCACCGCGTGGCGAGCGCCTGCTCGTCGCACCGGTGTTCATCTTCTCGGCCGCCCGTTCGGGATCAACGCTGCTGCGGGCCGTGCTGGGCGGCAACTCCCGCCTCTACGCGCCACCCGAACTGCCCCTGGCGCATTTGTCGGTGCGCGCAGAGACGCGCTGGATCCAGGCGTCGATGACCGCGCTGGGCCTGAGTGCGGAAGACCTGGACCACATGCTCTGGGACCGGGTGCTGGCCGACACGCTCCGGCGCAGCGGGAAGCCCACAATCGTCGCGAAGACCCCGAGCAACGTGCTGATATGGCGGCGGATCGCCGCCTGCTGGCCGGACGCCCGGTTCGTCTTCCTGCTGCGTCACCCGGCGGCCGCGGTCGCGTCCCTGCATGCCGCCTGGCATCCCTCCTGGCATCCCGGTGAGTCGGGCAGCCTGGCGGAGGCGATCGGCAAAGGACTGCGGTACATGACCGGGGTGGAGGACGCCCGGCGCTCGCTGCCCGGTTTCACCATCCGGTACGAGGACCTGACCAGCGATCCGGAAGGGACGGTCCGCCCCTTGTGTGATTACCTCCGGGTACCGTTCGAGCCCCTCATGCTCGAGTACGGGCAGTTCGCCGGCCATCGTTTCGCACCCGGCCTCGGCGACGCCTCGGACAAGATCCGCTCTGGGCGGATCCAGCCTGCCGTCCCCCCGCCCCCGCCGCCGGACATCCCAGCTGAGCTGACGGACATCTGCGCCGCCTGGGGCTACCTGGCACCGGCAGACGGGCCAGGGGCCGACCGCGCCGCAGCAAGCGTGCCCCGCCAGCGCGCCCAGGAGAAAGGTGATCACACCGCCCGCTGACTGGGAACACGATCAGGGGCGGGAGCCGCCGACTCCTGGCACCGGACGGCCGTCCTCAAGGTAGACCAGGCCATGGCCACCCGACGCCGCCCGCACGCGCCGCCGGATCGGGCGCCTGAGCAGCGGCAGNNCCGCAGTCGAACAGGAACCGGATGCCGCCCGGCCTGCCCGGGCGTGGCCGGCGGAAATCCATGCACGCCAGCCGCCCGCTGCGGACATCGAGGCCGCACTCCTCGCGTACCTCGCGCCGGCACGCCTCCCACGGCGTCTCCCCGTCCGCCTCCATGACGCCGCCGGGAATCGTCCAGCCCGGCTTGTAGGTCGGCTTGAGGATCAGGAGGCGGCCCTGCCGGTCGAAAATGAGCGCCCCGGCCGATACCGGGATCGCCGGGAGGACTTCGGCCCCGGGCTCGTGCCCAGCCGTCCCGCTGCCGTCGGTACTCACAATCACCACGTTAGCCAGCCCGGAACAGGTGGCGGAGGTTAGAACCCGGCTCCGCCAGGAACTGGCCCGCCGGCAACTCCAGGCCCGCGGCCGGGCTGATCCGGGGCAGGGATCACCGTGCCGGCCAGACCTCCATAATTGGGGTACGAGAGCCGCCCAGGGCCGCTGGCAGCTCGGTCCGCGCAGCAAAGGGCGGTGATGACTCCGATGGCCGCAGCCTGTCTTCCGGCGGAGGTCCTCGAACGAGCCGGGCTTTCGCCCACCGACACGCGGGACTGGGCGGCGTCGGAGCCGGGCCCCGAGCCGTCGTTCCGGGCTGCCGCGGGTGCCGTCAGCGGATTCCTCATCCGGGGCCAGGCGCTTGTGTCACGCCTGCCCGCCAGGACGGACTGCACGGCCGAGGAACAGGCGGCCCGGGCGGCCATCAAAGCGGTCATGGACGATGCCCGGGACAACTTCCTGCGCTCGCATACGGCCGCCCTGTATAACGTGCTCACCCGCCGCGGCACCAGGTCGCTACGGCTCGACGAACTCATGCCCACGGCCGCGGCGGAAGTCCCTGGCCTCGTCCCGTCACCGGCTGAGATGGACACCGAGCGAGGGCGCGCCCTTCCGGACAAGGAAGGCATCGAGTTCGCACATGGCCTGCTGGCCGCGCACGTCCTGGCCTTGCCGCGGAGCGGACGGCATCTGATCGGCGCTATGCTCCGGCCCCTTCCCGCCGCTGCCGAGCGGCTCGGGGAACTGCGGGACCGCGGCCGGGTCGATCTGGGCCCGGTCACACTCACCCGCCGGGGCCGCGCGGGCATCCTGGAGCTGAGCAACCCCCGGCATCTCAACGCGGAAGACGGCACGACGCTCGCCGCGACCGAGTGCGCGGTTGACCTGATCCTGCTCGACCCGGGCATCGAGGTCGGCGTGATACGGGGCGGCGTGGTGAACCACCCCCGTTACCCGGGTGAGCGCGTGTTCGGGTCGGGCATCAACCTCACTCACCTCTACCACGGGCGCATCGACTTTCTCTTCTACCTGCTGCGCGACCTCGGTTACGTCAGCAAGATCTACCGCGGCACGCTGGCGGCGGCGCGGGACACCCAGACCTGGGCGCATGGCAGCGGCGGCCAGGAGGGAACGGCCGAGAAGATGTGGGCTGCCGCGGTGGAATGCTTCGCGATCGGCGGGGCCTGCCAGCTCCTGCACGTCGTGGACCATGTGATCGCCGTCCGCGGGTCACGGCTGTTCCTGCCCGCCCGCAAGGAAGGGATCATCCCGGGGGCATCTAACCTGCGCCTGCCCCGGTTCGTCGGTGACCGTGCCGCCCGGCAGGCGATCCTGTCGGGGCGGGAGTGGACGGCGGGTGACCCCGACGCCGCGCTCTTGTGTGATGAGGTCGTGGCAGCCGGGGAGATGGACCAGGCGATCGAGGCACGGATCGAGGCACTGACCAACTCGGGCCTGGTCAACGCCACTGCCAACCGGCGCACCCTGCGGGCCGGCCAGGAACCGGTCGATCTGTTCCGCGAGTACATGGCGGTCTACGCGCGCGAGCAGGCGCACTGCCATCTGAGCCCGGCCCTGGTCCGCAACCTGGAGGTGCACTGGGGGGCACGCGGGCGCAGCATATGACCGTCCAGGTGGCAGAGATGGCTGCCGGGCCGGCGGATCTGGTTCACCGCGGCCGGGATCTGCCTGCTCGCGCTGCTGCTGGCGGTGGCCGGGCATGACACCGCCCGGCGGCACGGCCGCTAGAGGGCAGGTACGTAGGTCCCGGTGCAGATGTTCTCATACCGGCCCGGGTTGAAGGCCTGGCCGTGCTGGGGGAAATACCATTCCACCGCGCGGTACATCCGCTTGCCGTGGCAGGTGCCCAGGTTGAATGCGACAACGGTGACGGTTTCCTGGGTGCCGGTCGCCACCGACTGGCTGGGTCCCACGTAGTCGCTCGTGCCGGTCCCGACAGCTCTGGGCCCGCCCCAGGACTTCCAGGCGATGTGGGAGACCAGCCCGGTCGGATCGCCGCCGTTGAAGATTGTCGACGGCCGGACCCGGCCGAAGCCGGCACCGTGGGCGAAGACGCCGGCGGGCCGGCCCAGGACGGGGACCGCCGGTGCCGGAGTGCTCGTGCCCGCACCGCAGGCGGCACCGGCCAGCGCACCTGCTACCAGCAGGACCAGCCCGGGCCGGGTGCCGGAGCGGCCACCGGCCCCGGACCGCAGATAGCGCTGAACCGGTCGCATCGGCCTCTCCCGCCTGTTGTGTGCCCACCGTTCTTGTACTCCCGCCATCGGCTTGCCGCAATACGGATCCGCGCCGCGCCGTTCCCGCCTGGCCGGACCGGCTGACCGACGCCCCAGGCCAGCCCTCGTGCCAGGCCCTTGTGCCAGGCCCTCGTACCAGGCCGGCGCAGGTCAGGACGTAACGTCGGCATGTGATCCGCTATCGGGTTCTGGTCTCCGGCCGGGTCCAGGGCGTCTTCTTCCGCGACACGTGCCGGCGGCTGGCTCTTGACCGCGGTGTCAGCGGCTGGGTGCGGAACCTGCCCGACGGCCGGGTCGAGGCCGTCTTCGAGGGCAGGGCCGAGGATGTCCGCCACCTGGTGGACTGGGCGCGGCGCGGTCCCCGGCTGGCGGTCGTGGCGGACGTTACGGTGCAGGCCGAGCAGCCAGAGGGCCTGGGCACATTCCTGGTCAGGTAGTCACTCCCAGTCGCGGGTCAGGTCCCGCAGCCGGGTAACGCCGCGCCGGACCGCACCGCGGGTGGCGTCCAGCATGGCGGCGGCCACGATCGCGACCAGCCCTGCCCCGGCCAGGGCAAGCCAGCCCACGGCACCGCCTCCGCGCGGCACCAGCGGCACCAGCGGGACGGCGATGACCAGCAGCAGCGACACGAGGAAGGCGATCGTCCCGCCGGCCAGCCGCCGCCGTACCCGGGTGAGCGCTCCCCAGCCGGCGAGCACCAGGCCCAGGCCCACCCCGATCAGCCCGTAGAAAGGACCGCGGGTGACACACTGCACCAGCGACGCGCCCATGATCAGCACCATGCCGGTGACCTCAAGGGCGATGACATCGGGGGCGGCGAGCGGGCCACCACCAGCACGCCGCACCGACCGCAGCAGGACGGAAACGGCGAGCAGCGCAGCACCTACCGGCACGGTGAACCACTGCGGCTGGCCGGTCATCGCCTCCGACGCGTAGGCCAGCCAGGCCGCGCACAGCGGGAGCGGGGTGGCGGCCACCATGGCCGGACGGTGAAGGCTGACCGTCAGCGCGACGATCACCACAGCTACCAGGACGAAGGCGGGAACGAGCAGGGTACGGTCCGGCCATGCGGCCAGCCCGGCGCCGAGTGCGACCCCGGCTGCCGCGATGCTGACCAGCAGCGCTGGCCGCACCCAGGCGGGCGCCGCCGGCCGCAGCCACAGCACCAGCACAATCCCGCCAGCCGCCAGCCCGGCGACGGTCGCGCTCCAGGCCAGGGCCGTGAGGCCAGCCGGGATTCCGTACGCCAGCACCAGCCCGGCGGCCACTGTGAGCAGGGCCGCGGTCTCGCGGAGCAGCGCCAGCCGGAGCGGGCCAGCCGCCAGCCCGCAGCCGATCGCGGCGGCGGCCAGCCCGGCAGCGGCCAGCCGCGCTTCACCCGCCGGGACGCCCGGGACGGCCAGCGCTGCCGTAGCGGCGGCCGTGGCCGCCAGCGCGGCACCGCCCCAGACCCGCGCCCAGTCACGGGGCAGCCCGACGCGGGCCGCGGCGCCAGCCAGCAGGACCACCGCGCCAGCGGCAAGGCCGCTCATCCCGGCGGCCGGGCCGGCCGGCACGTCACCCCAGGCGAGCCCGGACACCCCCGCC
>DPMS01000066.1 GCA_003541285.1 Actinomycetota bacterium | reverse complement strand
GCCTACCGCAAGATCCACCTGTTCGACTCGCTTGGCGAACGCGAGTCGGCGCTGGTGGCTCCCGGCTCGCAGCTGGTCGTGGCAGATCTCGCCGGGATCAGGACCGGTTTCGCCACCTGCTACGACATCAGGTTCCCCGAGCTGTCCCGGGCCCTGGTGGCCCGGGGCGCCGGACTGATCGTGGTGCCGTCGGCCTGGGCCGCGGGGCTGTTCAAGGAGGAGCACTGGGTCACCCTGGTACGTGCCCGCGCGATCGAGAACACGGTCTGGCTCGCGGCGGCCGGCCAGGTTCCCGACCCCTCCTCGCCGCCGGCCCGGGCGCCGACCGGGGTAGGCCGCAGCATGCTGGTCGATCCGATGGGGACCGTCCGTGCCGATCTCGGGCCGTGGCCCGGCGTCACCGTGGCCGAACTGGACACCGCCATGACCGCGCAGGTCAGGGCGGTACTGCCGTGCCTGGAACACCGGCGCGACGACGTGTTCGGGCCAGCCTGGCCGGGCAGCTCGCTCAGCGAACCCGGGTGAGCAGCAGAACCGGATGCTGCCCGCTCCCGGTAGCCGCGTAGCCAACGCCACTCAGGACGCTGCCCGAGACGCTGAGCCCGGAGATCCGCCGTATCCCGGGCCCGCCGGGCCAGGTGCCGGCCGGCCGCACCTCGTGCCATCTGAGCCCGTCCAGGGACCACCACATGATCACCTGCTGGGACCCCGCCGTGCTCCAGGTACCGGCAGCGACGAAACCACCTCCGGCTGCGGTGAGAGCCGTGACGCCGGCCGGGCCGCGTGGTACGGGCAGGGTGGTCTCGCGCCAGCTGGCGCCGCCGTTGGTGGAGACCGCCGCGTACGGCACCGGCCCGGACGCCCGCGTCTGGGTGCCGATTGCGGCTATGCGGCGCCCCTGGATGGCGACCTGCTGGAGCACGGCGCTGTGGGCGCCGGCCGGCAGAGCCAGCTGGACGCTCGTCCACCCCTGCCCGGTGCGGGACAGCCACACGGTGGGGCGGGTTCCGACGGCGCCCACGGCTGCGAAGCCGGTCCTGCCTGCCGCCACGCCCACCATTGCGGACGGGCTGCCGGGAGCACTGCCGGACCACCACCCTTGCGGGATCCAGCTGGTGAGCGTGGCCGACCACCACAGGGCAGCAACCGGCTGGCCGTGCACTACCTGCACGCCCACCACCACGTAGCCCGATGGCCCGGCCGCTGCCTGGGCGACGGCGACGCCCGGGGCAGCGAACGGGGTGGTGCCGCCGGCAGGCTGCCACGTCCGGCCATCCGGCGAGGTCAGCAGAACCGGGTCCGGACTGGCTGACACGCTCGCGGAACTAAGCGAGCCCGTCACGCCCACCTGGGCGGCCGGCCCATCAGTGCCGCCCTCCCCGCCGGCCGCAAGCCAGCCGGCCCGGCCGTGCACGACGCTGGTCAGGCCGGGACCGGCGCCAGGCGCGGACGCCGGCGCCAGCACTGGCACCTGCGACCAATGCCCGCTGGCTGCCCGCGACCAGATGGCGGGCCGGCCGTCAGCACTGCCGACCGCTACCTGCCGGCCGGCGGCTGCGGCAAGGCTGTTGACGGTCACGGCCGGGGCCGCGGCGCCGGCCAGGGCGGCCTGGCCCACCGGCACCGGCCGCCCGCGTGCCAGCAGCAGGAACGACTGCCCAGACGGAGTGCCTGACGCGCCCGCCGAAGCCGCCTTCACGAGGCTGGCGCCGGCGGCCACCACCTCGCCACCGGGGCCGACCGTCACCCCGGTCACGGTTCTGACCGACGACCTGCCCAGGTTGGCGCTCTGGCGCCAGGACCGCCCGCGGACGCTGACGAATGCCACCCGCTTCCCGCCGGCCGTCCCGGTCGCCACGGCGCCATGGTCGTTCCCGCCCACCGCGGTCAGCTGCAGCGGTGCACCCCTGCGCCCGGTCAGCACGCCCGCGAACCGCCATCGTGAGCCGCTCACCGACGAATACACGACCGCGCCGGGGACCCCCTTCGAGGTGTGGCCGGGCCGAATGGCCACCAGGCCCGAGCCGGTGGCGGCAAGCCCGGACAAGCCGCTGGTGGCGCCATGGGTGACCGGGGGGTCGGCACGCTGCCAGTGGCTGCCGCCGTCCGTGCTCCGCCACACGCCCGTGGCCTCGGAGATGACGGTGACCTTCCGCTTCCCACGCTTGTGCACGGCCGTGCCGAAGACATCTCCTCCGGCCACGATGACGCTGCCATGGGCGGCGGCCCAGCGCAGATTGATCACCTGCCCGGCCATGCCCGCCAGCCGCAACTGGCTGGCGCTCATGCGCTGCCAGGTCAGGCCGTCCGCCGACGTCCACAGCACCGGGCTGGTCACCGGCGCCTGGCCGATGGAGGCAGCGTTCTCGCCCACGGCGACGAAACCGCTGCCGGTCCGGGCCAGTGCCCGCACCCGGTCACCGTCGGCCAGCGGAGCGATGCCCGGGCCGAGCAGCCAGGACCGGCCATCGGGGGACGTCCAGGCGGCGCCCGGGCCCAGCGCGAGCCAGCCGCCGTGGCCACCCGCGACCATCACCGGCACGGCCCCGGCCCCGGCGGCAGCGCCGCCAGGTGGGACACGCAGCACCGCCGGCTGCCACGTTCTGCCGCCATCGGCAGAGGTGAGGACCAGCGGCCTGGTGGCGGGAAACGCGGCCTGCGAGCCGACCGCGACCACGGTCTCGCCGACCGCGGCCACCCCGGTGAGGGCGGGAAGCGCGCCCTGCCCAGGCTGCCCGGGCAGGGGTGCGAACTGTGCATCGGCCAGCCGGGCGGATGGGCGGGCGACCACCAGCCCGCCCAGGCCCGCCCCGGCGCCCAGGGTCTGGGNNCCGCCACGAGCACCACCGCGCCGGTCGCCGCCACCAGCACGCGCCGCCTGCTGCCCCGGCCGGCGTTGCTGCCCCGGCCCGCTTCGGTCTCCGCGCCGGCGTCAGCGTCCGCACCCGGACGGCTGTCCCCGCCGCGGGCCTGGTCGCCACGGCCGGTACCGTGGCCGTCGCCGGGACCAGTGCCCCCGCCAGGGCCGTTGTCCCCGCCGGGGCCGCCCTCCCCAGCGTGGCCGGGATCAGGCGGCTGGCTGCCGGGCGTGACCAGGCCAACCTCAGCCGGTATGGCCGCCGCGGGCACCACCGGGATCGGCTCCGTACGCTGCAGGTCCGTGTCGGCAGGTGCCCAGCCTGCGGGCCGCTGCCACTCAAGCCGGGCTTCCTGCCATGCGCTCCACGCCTGCTGCCAGACCGACCCTCGGCCAGCTGCCGCCATCGTCTCCCCCGTCCGCAGGACGTTTCCCGTCCCCGGTCTGTTCCCCGTTGCCTGCCTGCGGCTGGCTCCCCGGCCGCGCCTGGCTGGCTGCCCGCGGCCGGCTCCCTGCCCGCGGCCGTTACCTGGCCCGTCCCCCGCTGCCCGCCCGTTGCCATGAGCGTCGCCGGGCCAGCCGTTACCCGGCCCGCTCACGGTCCCTGGGCCGCCCCCGGTCTCCGGCCAGCCGGTCCCGCCCGGTCCGGCCTGTCCGCCGCCCGGCGCCTCGTCTCCGGCCGGCTGGCCCGCCCACCCGGTACCTGCCGGATGGATCCCGCCCGGGTATCCGCGCAGGGCAGGGGTACCGCCCAGGGCGGGGATGATGCCGCGCAGGGTCCACGGTGCCAGGGCCGGGCTCATCCCCCGCTGGCCCGTTCCGTGGTCGGTGCTCACAGAAGGTCCGCGGTGCGCGCTCGGCTCGAACGGGGGGCGAGCCAGCGGGAAGGGCACACGGTGTGTCTCACGCCCGATCATGGTAGTGGCGTGAGGCCTGCTACCCATCGCGATCCGGTCAGCTGCCCGACAGTGTCGTCATCCGGCTGGCCGGGAGGTAGCGCACGGCGAGACGCCGGGAACTCGCATCGAGCAGAGCGCTGCGCAGGCTCTTCATCTCATCGTCGCTTACCCGTTCCAGGAAGCGCCGCATGGTCAGATTCTCGTCGCCGCCAGATCGCAGGGCTTCGGCCATGAGGCGCGCATCGTGCTCCTCGCGTGCCTCGACCGGCCAGTACCGCCAGGCACGGCCCACCTTGTCACGGTGGAGCACGCCTTTGCGGTGAAGGATGTTCATCACGGTCATCACCGTCGTGTAAGCCACTGGGCGCTCATAGTCCATGCGCTCGCGGACCTCACGGACGACATAGGGGCCATCGCCCGCCCACATGACGTTCATGATGGCCATCTCAAGTTCGCCGAACTCGCGCACTGGCTGCCACCTCCGGTTCCCCATGTAAACATGGGTTGCCCTCGGTCAGCCGGGGACGGCCGGTGCGGTGAGGGAGAAAAACTGCACCGTGATAGTGATTTTTCGCCACGAGCCAATGTCTTTCCCCCAGCGGGGGTCACCCGCGCAGCGGGCGCTGGCCTCACGACCTCGCGCTGCGCTCGGGATCGTCGGCCAGCACCGGGCTGCCTGACCCGCCGCGCCAGTGGCGGCGGACCGCCCAGACCGCGAGCAGCGCGGCCACCAGCGCCGCCAGGCCGATGGCGGACCCGGTGCCCACCTGCCGCTCGACCACAGCGTAGGCGGACCCGGCGAGATAGCCCAGCAGGCAGTACCCGATCCCGCAGACGGTCCCGCCGATCGCGTTGTGCAGCACGAACGTGCGGTACGGCATCTTGGCCGTGCCTGCCAGCGCTGGCACGAGAGCGCGGAGCACTGCGGTGAACCTGCCAAGGAGCACGGCGATGGCGCCGCGGGCATGAAGCGTGGCGACCGCCTTGTCCACGGTGCCCGAGATCCGGCGCAGGAACCGGGACCCGATCACCCGGGCGCCCATCCGGCGGCCCATCTCGTAGCCGACCAGCGGGCACTCCCCGGCGACCTGGTCCGAATGAACTCCTCTGATGCTATTCGCCAGTTCGAGGAGTCTGGCTGGGCAGCAGCGCGCGAGACTGGTACCGGACACCAGGTCACCTCTGCTTACCGAGCCACGCAGAAGTGCCTGATCGTGCATGATCTATGGATCCAATGGCCATTGGTGAGCAGACCGCGTCGCCGTTACCCGACCCGCAAGGGGGTGGTTGATGCCGTCACCTCCGCCCGGCGCCGAACTCGTGCCCCACGGTGGCACCACCCGGCCGACCAGCTTCACCGGGCTCATCTCCAGGGATGGCTCCACTGGGTACGCCGCCGAGGCCGGGCGCTACCAGCTGTACGCCTCGCTGGCCTGTCCCTGGTCGCACCGGGCGCTGATCGTGCGCAGGCTGCTCGGGCTGGAGCAGGTGATCGGCCTCACCCTGACCGACCCGATCAGGGACGAGCGTGGCTGGCGTTTCCCGCCCGGCGACGGCGGGATCGACCCCGTCACCGGCGCCCGCTATGTCTCCGAGCTGTACCTGGCCACCGACCCCAGTTATGCGGGCCGCTTCACCATCCCCTGCCTCTGGGACACCCGGACGCACCGCATCGTGACCAACGACATACCGAACATCACCGTCACGTTCGAAACCGAGTTCAGCGCCTATCACCGCCCGGGCGCTCCGGACCTGTACCCGGAGGAACTGCGGCCCGATATCGACGCCCTGGGCACGCTCATCTTCCACGCGGTCAACAACGGCGTGTACAAGGCGGGCCTGGCCACCGCGCAGGCAGCGTACGAGGACGCCTTCGACACCCTGTTCGCCACCCTGGCCGCGCTGGAAGAACGGCTGTCCACCCGCAGGTTCCTGGTGGGGGGGCAGCTCACCGAGGCCGACATCCGCCTCTTCCCGACGCTGGCCAGGTTCGATGCGGTGTACCACACCCACTTCAAGTGCAACCTGCACCGGCTGGTGGACTACCCGAACCTGTGGGGCTACGCTCGCGACCTGTACCAGATCCCGGGCTTTGGCGACACCACGGACTTCGGCCAGATCAAACGGCACTACTTCCAGACCCAGGACTGGATCAATCCATCCCGGATCGTGCCCAAGGGTCCGTATGTGAACTGGCTCTCACCGCATGACAGGGACCGCTTCTCCGGGAGAACATGACCCTCGGCACCCGGTCAGGGGGGTCCCCGCCCCAGGTAGCCTAAGGGGCGGGCAATGACAGGTATGCAACCGTCGGAAGAGGGCGATGTCCGCCGTGCCTCCGGAGTCGCCGCGGGCGTCCGCGGAATCCACCGAACAGGCCAGCCAGGGCCGGGACGAGACGGCCCGTGCTGCGTCCGCAAGCAAGGATTTCGGGCCGAACGAATGGCTCGTGGATGAGCTGTACCAGCGGTACCTGGCCGATCCGGGGTCAGTGGACATGGCGTGGTGGAACTTCTTCGCCGACTACCAGCCGCCGGCGGGGCTCGGGGGAGCCGCCGGGCCGGGTACCCCGGCCGGGCCGGTAAGGCCAGGTGGGCTGGCCGGGCCCGATGGCACCGCAGCCGCTGGCGGGGCGCCCACTCGCGCAACGGCGCTGATCACCCCCACGCCTGCGCCGCCTGCCGCCCCGGCGCCGGCCGCGCCCGCCCCGGGACCTGCCGCGGCCGCGGCGGCCCCCGGCGCGGCCCAGATCCGGCTGCGCGGGGCGGCGGCCCGGACCGCGACAAACATGGCGGCCAGCCTCACTGTGCCGACGGCGACCAGCGTCCGCTCCATCCCCGCCAAGCTGCTCATCGACAACCGCATCGTGATCAACAACCACCTCGGCCGCGGCCGGGGCGGGAAGGTCTCGTTCACCCACCTGATCGGGTTCGCCATGGTGCGTGCCCTGGCAGGCGTCCCGGAGATGAACGACGCCTACAGCGAGGTGGACGGCAAGCCGGCGGTGGCGCGGCCCGGGCACGTCAACCTCGGGCTGGCGATCGACGTGGCGGGCAGGGACGGCACCCGGCAACTGCTCGTGCCCAGCATCAAGGCGGCGGAGACCCTGGACTTCCGCCATTTCTGGATGGCCTATGAGGACATCGTCCGGCGCGCCAGGACCGGCAAGCTCACGATCGAGGACTATGCGGGCACGACGATCACGCTGACCAACCCGGGCACGATCGGTACCGAGCACTCGGTGCCGAGACTGATGGCCGGGCAGGGCTGCATCGTCGG
>DPMS01000560.1 GCA_003541285.1 Actinomycetota bacterium | reverse complement strand
GGACGGGCTGGAACTCCGGCTCCGTGCTAGCAGGCCGGTGGCCTGCCACTGGGAGGCGGCCGGATCGCCGGTCCAGGGCAGGGATGACACTCTGGACGGGCAGATCCTCGCCAGCAGCGATCCGTGGCTCGCCACTTTGGGCCAGTCCGCTGGCGACCTGCTCCTGCTCGGCCGCACCCTGCTCGGCCGCGCCGGCGAGCGGGCCGGCACGGTCTCGGCGCGCCTGCGTGCCGTGGCTGCCTGCCTGGCCGTCTCACCCTGGCAGCCGGGCAGCCCGCTGGCGATTGACGACGCATGCGAGGGCGGCTGGGTGCTGGTGCAGGCCGGCCCCACCTCGGTGGCGTGCACCGTGCTGGACATCGCCGGTGTGCCGGGGCCGGTGGCGCTGTCGATGGCCACCTGGCCTGATGACAGCCCGGCTCCGGTTCAGCCGCACAGCGCCGCCGGGCACTCCACGTCGTCAGCCAGCGGCGAGCCAGGGTCCTCAGGGCGCCGGTACCAGGCCGGTGAACGACCCACGGCTTAGTTCCGCCCAGTTCGGGATCACACACCCGGCCCGCTCGGCCGGCGACAGTGCCGCGCGGCAGTTACGCATCGCTGTGCCGGGCAGCGATCAGGAGACGCACCCAGGCCTAGCGCCAGGTCACGTGGAAATGCTCGCGGAACGCCGCCAGCTTGCCCGGCTCGCCCCGCACATCGAGGCCGCTGGTGTCACGGCGATTCCACAGCAGCAGGTACAGGCCGGCTGCGGACCCGGTGACGTCGCAGTCGGCTGGGCCGGGATCGCGTGAAACCGCGAAAGTGCCTGGCGCGGCGGCTACCCGCCAGTGCGCCAGCGAGCCGGCCCCGTCAGTTGCGTGGAAGCCCAGGCTGCCCAGCGGGCCATCCCAGGAGCCCCGGTTGGCGTCACGGCCCAGGAAACCCATGATCAGTTCGTCGATACCGTCTGCCGCGAACGCCGGCGAGAATCCCTGCCCGGGCGCCACGCTCTCAGCCGCCTGCTCCGCGTCCACGCGGTGGATCGCCGTCTCATGTGCCTGCCGGCGGGCCCAGAAGGCCAGCGGTGATGGCGCCTCCAGGAATGTCCAGCAGGTCAGATCCGGGTCGGCCGCCTGCAGGGTCCGCACCAGTGCGGCGTGACCGTCCCGGAACCACCCGGCCAGGGCGTCGTCGTCCGGTCCCTGGCTGAGGATCTCCCGCTCCGACGCCCGGTCGACCCAGCTGGCACGCTGCTCCGCGACATAACCAGCCGCCCACCGGTGCACGTAGCCGAGGTGCTTGAGCAGATCGCGCACCCGCCAGCCGGGGCACGCGGGGACCCGGGCGTCGAGCCCGGCCCGCTCGGCGGCGTCGGCCAGCAGTCCTCCTTCCCGGCGCAGAACGTCGATGTGGAAAGCCACGTCAGATGGGGTGTCAGCAGCTGCATCCATACCGGACAGGATGCCTGCGCCCGCGGCTGGCCGCGAATCGCCCCGCCGCCGCAAACCTGTCAGTAACATCCCGTGCCGGATCACTTCCCCGCACCGGCGGCCTTTGCGACCATGGGACACAAAGCGAGGGCCAGGCGGAAGGTGATCTAGGCGTGACCACACAGCCCCCGATGCCGGTAGCGGACATCAACCTGTCGGACACCGAGTTCTGGGGCCGGTCACTTGCCGACCGGAGGGCGGCCTTCGCGACGCTGCGTGCCGGGGAGCACCCACCGTTCTTCGCCGAACCGGAATCCCCATTCGCCGAACAGGGTCCGGGGTACTACGCGCTGGTCCGGCACGCCGACGTCGCGGAGGCGAGCAGGAACCCGGAGGTGTTCTCCTCCGGCAGCGGAGCTACCTCCATCCTCGATCTGCCGGCCGAGTTCAACGAGTACTTCGGGTCGATGATCAATATGGACGACCCGCGTCACGCCCGGCTGCGCCGGATCGTCTCCCGCGCGTTCACCCCCCGGATGGTCAAGAAGTTCGAAGGCGACGTGCGGGATGTCGCTGCGCGGATCGTCGATGACCTGCTGGCGGGCGGCCCATGCGACTTCGTGGAGAACGTCGCTGCCCGGCTGCCGCTGACCATCATCTGCCAGCTGATGGGCATCCCCGGCAGCAGTTACGAGCGGGTGCTGCGCAACACCAACATCATCCTGTCCGGCATGGACCCCGATCTGATCAGTGAGGACATGAACGAGGCCATCGGCCAGATCCTCGCCGCCGGGGCGGACCTCGCCGACCTGGTCACCAGCCTGGCCGAGGAGCGGGCCGGCAGTCCCGGCGACGACCTGGTCACCTCGCTGGTCACTGCGAACATCGACGGTGAGCAGCTCACCAGCGCCGAACTGGCCTCCTTCTTCATCCTGCTGGTGGTGGCCGGCAACGAGACCACGCGCAACGCCATCTCGCATGCGCTGACGCTGCTGACCGAATACCCCGGCCAGCGGGAACTGCTGATGGCCGACCTGGAAGGCCGCATGCCCGGTGCGGTCGAGGAGATCGTGCGCTACGCCGCGCCCGTCATCTGGATGCGGCGGACGGTTACCCGGGACTACCAGATGAACGGGCACGACTACCACGCGGGTGACAAGACGGTGCTGTTCTACTGGTCGGCGAACCAGGACGAGACGGTGTTCGCCGACCCGGCCAGCTTCGACATCACCCGCACGCCCAACCCGCATGTGGGCTTCGGCGCGGCTGGGCCGCATTTCTGCCTGGGTGCCCATCTGGCCCGCCGGGAGATCAGCGTCATGCTGCGGGAACTGCTGACGCGCATACCCGATATCCGCGCCGCTGCTCCGCCGGACCGGCTGCTGTCCAGCTTCATCAACGGGATCAAGCACCTGCCCTGCGAGTTCGGCGGCTGAACCCGGCACCCCTGCAACCATGATCGTGGTGGGTTCCATGCGGATGGGGCACGCAAACCACCAAGATCATTGGGGGGCGGCGGGGAGCGCGCTGCCCTGCCATCCGTGCCGCCCGGGCAGCCCTGGGCCAACCCGGACAGAAGCCCAGCGGAGAACTCGCTGGGCCTCAATCTCATAACGAGCTGTAATTAGTCAGTTGCAGCGTGTATAACTAGAGACCCCCGGCCAGTAGCAGCACCTGTGGGGGGGTCTCGCCCGGGAACCGGCCGGCCATCTGCACTAGGCAGGCCGACCGCGTTCATGCGCAGGCGGGCGAGCGCTGCACTGAGCCGGGGGATCTTTGTCCAGCGGGCGGCGCCACTCGGGGGCGTGGCGCCACCCTGGACGAAAGCCCGCCAGCCCCCGATCAGCCCAGCGCGTCGATGCGGCCGGCGAGCGCGATGTCGGCGGCGGTCAGGCCACCCGCGGAATGGGTGGACAGGGTCAGCGTGACCCGGTTCCACGCGATCGCGATGTCGGGATGATGGTTGGCGTCCTCGGCCAGGTAGGCCACCGCCCCGGTGAAGAGCATGGCGGCACGGAAGTCCGCCAGTTCCACGCTCCGGGTGATGACGTCGCCCGTGCGCTTCCAGCCCGGCAGACTGGCCAGCGCTGCAGCGATCTCCTCGTCTGTCAGCAGATCCACGTCCGTCACCCCTCGTTCGGTGTGGTTTGCCTTCCAACATAGGCCTTGGCGGAACGCCGCAGGCAGTCCAGGCGGCAGCCGCGGACCCTGCCCCGGTAGTCTGACCGCTGCCGGTTCCGCGCCAGCGTGGTACCAGCAGCGACAAGCCTGGGGAGTACCTCACTGATGAGCACACAACCTGACCCCACTCCGCCCAGCGCCACGGCGCCCCAGCCGGGAGAGCCGCGCCCCACCCCGCTGCGCGCGGTCCACGAGCGCCTTGGCGCCACCATGACCGGTTTCGCCGGCTGGCTGATGCCGCTGCGGTACGGCAGCGAGATCGCTGAGCACCGGGCCGTCCGCAGCGCGGCCGGCCTGTTCGACCTGTCGCACATGGGCGAGATCATCGTGCGGGGCCCCGGCGCGGCCGAGGCGCTCGATTACGCGCTGACCGGGCACCTGTCGGCGCTGAAGCCTGGCCGCGCCCGCTACACCATGATCTGCCAGCCGGATGGAGGCATCCTCGACGACCTGATCGTGTACCGGCTCGGCGAGGACGAGTTCCTGGTCGTGGCGAACGCCGCCAACACCGGCGTGGTCGCCGCAGCGATCGGTGAGCGGGCCAGTGGATATACCGCCGGGGTCGAGGACAAGACCGGCGACTACGCGCTGATCGCCATCCAGGGCCCGCACGCCGCCCGCATCCTCGCCCCGCTCGCCGACATCCCGCTCGACGACGTGGGCTACTACGCCAGTCACCGGGCGGTGGTCACTGGCCGTGCGGTGCTGCTGGCCCGCACCGGCTACACCGGAGAGGATGGTTTCGAGCTGTTCACCAGCCCGGCCGACGCCGAACCGGTGTGGACGTCGCTGGCTGAGGCCGGCAGCGCGGACGGGCTGGTACCCGCCGGGCTGGCCGCGCGCGATACGCTCCGGCTTGAAGCCGGCATGCCGCTGTACGGCAGCGAACTGGGCGTTGAGATGACCCCGTTCGAGGCCGGCCTGGGGCGGGTGGTGGTGTTCAGCAAGCCGGGTGACTTCGTGGGCCGTGCCGCGCTGGCCGCGCGGGCGCAGGCCACACCCAAGCACGTCCTGGCAGGGCTGATCAGCGGGACCCGCCGCGTACCCCGGCATGGTTACCCGGTCCTGTGGGATAGCCAGCCCTGCGGGACCATCACCAGCGGCGCTCCCTCACCCACCCTGGGCGCGCCGATCGCCATGGCCTACCTGGACCCGGACACCGCGCGACAGGCCGCGGAGGAAACCACGCCTGGCCGGCTGGCGGTGGACATCCGCGGCAGCGCGGAGCCGGCCCAGATCACCAGCTTGCCGTTCTACCGCCGGCCACGCTGACCCGGCGGGCGCCCCATGATTCCCACAGAAGAGAGCGACCAATGACCATTCCCGCCGAACTGCGCTACACCCGAGAACACGAGTGGGTCGCGATCGACGGCCCCGTCGCGTCGGTCGGCATCACTGACTACGCCCAGAATGCCCTCGGCGATGTCGTGTACGTATCCGTCCCCACGCCTGGCACCAGGGTGTCGGCCGGTGAGCCGTGCGGCGAGGTCGAGTCCACCAAGTCCGTGAGCGACATCTACTCCCCCGTCGACGGCGAGGTCACCGAGGTGAACGCCGACGTCGACGACGACCCGGGGCTGGTCAACTCCGACCCCTACGGAGGAGGCTGGCTGATGAAGGTCCGGCTGGACAACGCCGGGGTGGAGCCGACCGGGCTGCTGACCGCGGCCGAGTATACCGAGCTGACCAGCGAAGCGGAGTAAGCCCACCCTCGCCTGACGCGCACCGGTTACCTGCGGCGCCGCCACAGCGCATAGGCGACCAGCGCGACGGTCGCCGCACCCGCGACGGCGCCCACGACCTGGACCTCGGGACGTGATGCCTGTTCACGGATCCGGCTGAGGGTGCGGCGTGCGACGTGTCCGGGGCTGACCCGCTCGGTGAGCGCGTCAATGGTGCGCGCCAGGTTCTCACGGGTGCGCTCGATCTCCTTGATCAGCGCGTCCGGATCACGCACGGCGACCTTGCCGTTCGCCTCGGCCATGGCCAGCATCCCTTCGTCCCCGGAGGTTTCCTGCCGCCAGTCTCCCAGGCCGGACGATGATCCGCACGCCAGGCTCGGCCACACGCCGAAACAATCACCCCCATTCCATGATCACAGGGATTTCCCAGGGTGTATTCGCCGGGAAATCCCCGAGATCATGAACCGCCGGAGCGGGGCCGCCGCCCAGGCGGGACGGTGGCCCCAGCTTTTCTCCACCGGGTCGGCCAGACAGTTCGTGATCTTCTCGCTGGGGTTTCCCGAGTACGGGTTGCCCGCCGTCAGCGAGGCCACGTCGTGTTCCAGCGTGCGGGCGGGCGCCGCATCCGGTGCGGGCTGTCCGGTGACGTAGAACTCCGGCGCTGTGTCATTTTCGAGACTGAACGGGGTCGTGTCGCCGGCCTGTGTTGCCAGCAACCCGGTCATATTGGCGTCAAGCTCCCCAAACGATCCCGCCGGGTACGTGCAGGCCACGTCAGGGGTGACCGTAGTGCCGCTGACGGTGGCCCCGTCGCAGTTCGCCGGGGTGGGCTGGATCGTCCGGCCCACATTGGCGCCAGCCTCGTGATCGCCCTCGTCGGAGCTGACGAGGAACAGGGTGTTCTTCGACGTGATCCCGTCGGCGGCCAGCCGCTGGAAGAACGTCGCAAAGGCCTGGTCGTAATACTGGGCCTGGGCCACGTAGCACGCGTTACCGCTACCCAGAACGGAGGGCTGGCCCACGCACGCGCTGAGGCCGGGGATGTGCTCGTTCCCGTGGATGTCGGAGATGTATCCGTAGGTCACTGGGACGCCGGACTCCTGCATGTCAGCCATGTAGGCCAGCGTCTGGGCGGCGTTGATGCTGCCGAATCCGGGGAAGCCGGGGTGACCGGACAGGAACGCGCCGTTGATCTGGTTGCCGTTCTCGTCGACCAGGTTCCCGGCGGCATTCGTTACCGCGTATCCGTTATGTGTCAGGCTGGCGGTGCCCGCTCCGAACTGTGGAGCGACGTACCGGTGGCCGGACAGCCCCTGGTAGCCCTGGTACCCGCCGGGTTCATCAGGCAGGACGTCTGCTACCGCGGTCGGGCTGGTCGTGGTCTGGCCGTACGTGACCCCCTGAGCGGACGAGCAGAAGGCGCTGCCCGGGCGCAGTGCACCCCAAGGCCGACATAGTCCGCGGTCCCGGCGTCCTTGAAGGGATCGGAGTCGGCAGCCAACTGCTGGGCTTCGGGCGAGTTCGCACCGAACACCTTGGGGATATCGACGGCAGTGTTCTCCAGGACCATGTTGGCGGTGGCCACCTCCCCGACATCGCAGCCGGCCCGGGTGAAGGGAACCCAGGGGGCCGGGGTCAGCGTGTTCGGCGCGGGTGGGTGCTGCGCGGTCGCTGGCGGGACCGGCGAGTAGACCATGGACGGATTGGTGTCATGACCTGGGTTGGGTGTGGCGGCGGTGTCGAAGACCGGGTCGGTCCAGTAGGCGAACGAGCCCGCCGGGTCGGTGCTGCCGTCGGTGTTGTACGCCTGGTAGGAGTTGCTGACCGGCATGCCCGCCCGGTCGCCGTACGGGCCGGTGTAGGTGGTCAGGCTGTCATTGGCAGTGCGTGCGATCAATGGAGTGGTTGTTGGACAGGAATGTGCCGTTGTCCTCAAGAAACTTCAGCAAATGGGGCATCATCTCGAGGTCGGAAGGGACGTTCGGATTGCCACGGAAGAAGTGCACGTTATCGAACGTGATCTCGATGACATGCTTAACGCCGTTGCCGAGGTGGCAGCCGTTCGGCGGAGCCGGGCCGGCGGCGGCCGACGCGGATGCGGCCCCGGTCACGGCGAGTCCCGGCACGGTCAGCACCGCGACAGCGACCCGGCCAGGACAGGCGTGAGCGCGGGCAGCGACGAACCCGACTGCCACGGCCGGCCACGCTGGTGCTGTGACATGAGTCCCTCCTGTGCCCCGCCGCCCGGGCGGGTAGCGCCGGGCGATCCTGCCGGCGACATTAAAGGCGCTCCGCTAACCCCTGTCGACAGCGAGAAGAAGCCGCGGCCAACATTGCGCCGGGTGTGCCTGGAGCCATGGCAGCACGGGCAGCCCGCGACGTCCAATATGTGACAGACGTGTTTATTAGCCTCAAAATGGGCGTCAGCTATCCTGGAGTGGCAAACGAAGGACGTGGGATCAATGGGGGCTCCACCTGGCCCGCCTCTGGGCAGCGGGCAGTCCGGGCAAGAGCCGCGGGGGCAAGAGCCGCAGGACCGGCAACCCTACGGGCAGCAGCCGCCAGCGCAACAGCCGTACGGGCCGCCACCGTACGGGCCGCCGCTGGCCGCGCCACCGGCAAAGGTGCGGCCAGGCCGGATCTGGTATCTGGTGCCCCTGCTGGTCTTCCTCGGCGGGATGGCCTGGCTGGTCATCGGGCTGCTGTCCATCGGTTCACAGATCGACTCCTTCCAGCGGGTGCCACTTCCCGCCGGTGGGCAGATCAGCCTGGATCACCCCGGCGGCTACGTGATCTATTACGAAGGACCGGGTGCCCACTCGGGCAACATCCCCTCCTTCCGGATCAGGGTGGTGCCGGTGGCAGCGCCCGCCGCCGTGCAGAGCCTCTCGCCATACAACGCTTCGGTCACGTACGAGTACGGCTCGCATCAGGGCCGGGCCGTGCTCAACATGCAGATCTCCCACGGTGGCCGGTTCGCGATCGTGATACCCGGGAGCCCGGCGCTGCCCGCCGGGAGCCAGCTCGCCTTCGGCTCCGGCGTCGTAGGCGGGATCATCGGCGTCGCCCTGCCGAGCGCACTGCTCATCATCCTGGGGCTGGCCGGTCTCGCCGTCCTCCTCATCATCCGGGTCGTCCAGACCAGCCGCGCCCGCACCGCAGTGCGTGCCGCTTCACAGCCCGGCGGACCCCCCATCCCCCCATCCACGTAGCGCGGGCAGGGTGGGGGGTGCTCGCCCAGGTGGGGGGTGCTCGCCCAGGTGGGAGCCGTAGGCAAAATGCGGGCAGGGTGGGGGGCCAGCGCGTATAGGAGGCGCAGGCCGCCCGCGCCACCCGGCTGGGGCCGGGGAGAGCGCATAAGATGCGGACCATGGCGGTCAGAGCGGTCATCTTCGACTGGGGCGGGACGCTCACCCCGTGGCATCCGGTCGACCATGAATCGCTGTGGCGCAGCGTCTGCGAGCCGCACTTCCCGCCCGGGCAGGTGGCGGAGGTCGCGACCGCGATCCGTACTGCCGAGCAGGACCTGTGGCAGGTGACCGGGAGATCACACCAGAGCGCGACCCTTGCCCAGGTCTTCGAACGCGCCGGGGTCAGCGCCACCGAGGAGTTCCTGGCCAGCTACTTCCAGGCATGGGACCCGCACACCTACACCGACCCCGACGCCGTGCCGCTCATGCAGGGCCTGCGGGAGCGGGGCATCAAGGTGGGGGTCCTGTCCAACACGATGTGGCCACGCAGCGCCCATGAGCGGGTGTTCTTGCGCGACGAGGTCATGGACCTGATCGACGGCGCCGTCTACAGCAGCGAGATCCCGTGGGCGAAGCCGCATCACGAGGCATTCCGCGCAGCGATGGCCGCGGTCGGCGTTGACGACCCGGCGGCGTGCGTCTTCGTCGGTGACCGGCCCTACGACGATGTGCACGGGGCCAAGGGCGCGGGCATGCGTGCTGTCCTGATCCCCAATGATGACGTGCCAGCATTCGGTGGCGCGGCCCCCGATGCTGTCATCACCAGCCTCGCAGAACTCACCGACCACATCGACGCCTGGTGACCACCTGGGCCGGACCAGGTCCGGGATGACGGGACCGCGGACGCGTGTCCGCAGCTGGCCGCAGGCGCAAATGCCCGCCGCCGTACGCGAGCAAGTCTCCGCCTTGCAGGAGGATGCCTGGCCGGGCAATGACCCGGGCAGGCCGGGCGTCGCCCACGACCCGGCGCTCAGCCCGCTGTCCATGGTGCTCGTTGATGACGGCGGCACCGTCCTGGCGGCGCTGGACATCCTGACCAAGCACCTGGCCCACGACGGCGGCCGCTACCTCGCCAGTGGCCTGAGTACGGTGGTCACCAGCCCCGCCCACCGCCGGCGTGGTCACGGCAGGCGACTGGTGACCGCTGCCCGGGAAGCGATTCAAGCCAGTGGCGCTGACCTGGGTATCTTCACGTGTGACCGGCCGTTGCGAGGGTTCTACGCGAGCGCCGGCTGGCAGTGCCTCGGAGGCACCGTGCTGATTGGGGGCACACCACAGCAGCCGTTCCCCAGTGACCAGCTCGACAAGGTCACCATGGCGGCTTTCTTCTCCCGCCGGGCATGCGCACATGCCCGGTCCTTCCGCCACAGCCGCATCGCCCTGTACCCGGGCACCATCGACAGGCTTTGGTAGGGCGCGTCACAACGGGGCACACTGACGTCGTGGCGGTCAAGGCCGTGGTCTTCGACATCGGTGGGGTGCTCGCGGTCACCCCCTTCCTCGGCGTCAACGAGAAGTGGGACCACCGGCTGGGCCTGGCACCCGGGGGGATAGAAAACCGCCTGCACAGCGTGCTGTCGGCGGGCGGCATCGGGGCCGTCACCTTGGACGAGGTCCACCAGCGGATCGGCGAACTCCTCAGGCTGGACCCGGCCCACGTGGCCGCCTTCATGGCGGATGCGTGGGAGGAGTATCTGGGCACCCTCAACGTCGGACTGGCGGACTACTTCACCAGCCTGCGGCCCGCCTACCGGACGGCCATCATCAGCAACAGCTTCGTCGGGGCGCGGGAACGGGAGCAGGAGCGCTTCGGGTTCGAGCAGATGACAGACCTGATCATCTACTCCCATGAGGCCGGCGTCGCCAAGCCGGACCGGAGGGTCTTCGATCTGGCCTGTGAACGTCTCGACGTGCGCCCGGAGGAGATGGTCTTCCTCGACGACGTGGAACCATATGTCGAGGCTGCCCGCGAGGCTGGCATCCAGGCGATCCTGTTCACCGGCACCTCCGAGGCCATCGCGGACGTGCATGCCCGCCTGCGGGCATAGAACCACTCATATCTGAGCATCCGTGTGTTAGGTTGATCTGCGCGATTACCCCCAGGGGCACCATGAACCGTGTGCCGAGGCATTTCCGGAGGTAGGCCTGCACCACGATCCAGCTGGCCTGGCACAGGCCCGCTCCGAGCGGACCGGCGAGCTGGCCGCCACGGGCGAGCACCAGGTGGCGCGGTGATGATTCGGCAACTGCGGCTGCTGGGCGACCCGGTCCTGCGTACGCCCTGCGACCCGGTGACCAGCTTCGATGAGGCGCTGGCCCGCCTTGTCTCCGATCTGCTCGACACCGTGCAGGTCCCCGGCCGTGCCGGGCTCGCGGCGAACCAGATCGGCTCCAGCCTTGCCCTGTTCGCCTACAACCTGGACGGCCAGTTCGGCTATGTGATCAACCCGCGGATCACCGGGCTGAGCGGCAGCCAGGAAGGCCTGGAAGCCTGCCTGTCCGTACCGGGTGTCAGCGCCATGCGGCGGCGGGCCGCCCAGGTCACCGTGGCCGGCCTGGACTTGCAGCAACAGCCCGTCACCATCAGCGGCACCGGCGAGCTGGCCCGCTGCCTGCAGCACGAGACCGACCATCTGCGCGGTGAGCTGTACATCGACCAGCTCGACCCGGCTGAACGCGGCGCCATCATGCGCGAGGTAAACGTCAGGATGGGCCCGGCTGCGCGATGACCGCCACGCTCGCGCCCACCGCCCTGACCAGATCGGCAGGCGCGAGCTCGATCTCCAGCCCGCGGCGGCCGCCACTGCAGAAGACCGTCGGGAACGCCAGCGCGGAGGAGTCGATCACCACCGGCAGGCGCTTGCGCTGGCCCACCGGGGAGATGCCGCCGGCGACGTAACCGGTCGCCCGTTCCGCCGTGGCCACGCCGGCCATGACCGCTTTCTTCCCGCCGGTGGCGGCGGCGAGCGCCTTGAGGTCGAGCTGGCCGGCTACCGGCACCACGCCCACCGTCAGCGCTCCGTCCACCTCGGCCACCAGCGTCTTGAACACCCGTTCCGGTGCAACGCCCAGGGCATCGCTGGCCTCCAGGCCGTAGGAACCGTGCCGCGGGTCATGCTCGTAGGTGTGGACCGAGTGCGTGATGCCAAGCTTGGCGAGCAGCGCGGTCGCCGGTGTTCCCCGTCCTGCCATGCTGCTTATGATGCCGGTGATTCCGGCTGGTGCGGGCTCAGGCCTGCTCGGGCACGGCCATCTCGCCCAGCAGGGACCAGTCATCCTGCGGGATCGTGAAGTTGACGATCCTGGGCGTCTCGGCGAGGTGCGGCGGCAGGGTTGCCTGCGCGGCCCGGAAGTGCTCGGACTGGACGTGGGCAGCGCCGGCTTCGGTGTCGCGGAACGCTTCGACGAGGACGTACTCGGTCGCGTCATCCAGGCTGCGGGACCAGTCGAACCACAGGCAGCCCGGCTCGCCGCGGGTCGCCCGGGTGAACTCGCCGGCGATCTCTGGCCATCGTTCGGCATACTCAGGCCGGACCCGGAATTTGGCCGTGATAAAGATCATGGGGCTCCTTTGTCCAGATCGTGCAGGACCCCATGATCCCGCAGGAATGGCCACCCGCCCAGCCGGCCTGATGCCGCCCGCCCGGCGTGCCCAGCAGCCCCGGGCCAGCGCCGCCGGGCATGTGGTGCTCAGAACTCGGCGTGGGTTCCGGGCAGGGCCGCGGCGGCTGCCGTGTCCCCGTCGATCGTGAAGGCCGCCGAGCAGACACAATCGGCCTTCATCTGGCCCGCCCGCCACCAGGCCGGTGCGGGCCCGGACCCGGGCCTGCCTCCCATGGGTGCCCGCTTCCGCCTCAAGGCCAGCTTCAACGTGGCCGGTTTCTGCGCCAGCTCCGCGCCGTACTGCAAGGACGCCAAGGTCGTGCTGACCGAGACGCAGCACTACGGGCTGATCCTGGCCGACAACGGGCACCAACTGGTACTGTCCGGCCCCTCGGGTAGCGTCAACGTCATGGCCACGATGGTGACGTTCCATGCCCATCCCGACGACGAGTGCATCGCCTGTGGCGGGGTGATCCGCAAGGCGGCCGAGGAGGGCCACCGGGTCGTCCTGGTGGTGGCAACCCGCGGCGAGCACGGCGAGGTGCCCGAGGGCTTCCTCACCGATGGCGAGGAACTGTGGCAGCGCAGGGTCGCCGAGACCCAGGCGTCAGCGGAGATCCTCGGTGCCCACCGGGTGGAGTTCCTCGGCTACACCGACTCCGGGATGATGGGCACCCCGGCCAACACCGCCCCCGGCTCGTTCTGGACCGCGCCAGTCGACGACGCCGCCAAGAAGCTGGCAGCCATCCTCGAAGAGGAGTGTGCGGATGTCCTGACCTGCTACGACGACATCGGCGGCTACGGTCATCCCGACCACATCCAGGTGCACCGGGTGGGCATGCGGGCCGCCGAACTGGCAGGCACCCCGCGCGTCTACCAGAACACCATGAACCGCGACCACATGATGCGCGGCATGGCGGCGTTCGCCGAGCAGGCGGCCGCGGCCGGGCTCGACGTGCCCGACCTCGGTGAGGCCGAGGACTGGGGCAAACCGGAGTCGGTGGTCACCGCCGCTGTGGACGTCTCGCCCTACCTGGAGCACAAGCGCCGCGCCATGCGTGCACACGCCAGCCAGATCAGTGAGGCGTCGTTCTTCCTGGCCATGCCGGAGGAGGGCTTCCGGTACGCGTTCGGCACGGAATGGTTCATCCGGGACGGGCAAGGCCCCGGCATCACCGAGACCGACCTGCTCGCCGGCCTGTAATCCCCAGCCCGGGCCTTGCGCCAGAACGCCTGGCGCCGCCAGCCGGCACTCCCCGCCCGGCACGGCGCCAGTTGCCGTTGCCGGCCACCCACTCCCGGGTCAAATGCCCTGCATCCAACGGGAAAGACCTGTTCAGTGGGGTTGAAACATCCGCCAACGGCGACGGCAACTGCTGAGGAGTCCTGGATGAGTGTGCTGCCAGTGTTTGAGGTGCCGGGCCGGGTCGCAATGGTGACCGGGGCGGCCCGCGGCCTCGGCCGTGCGATCGCGCTGGCGCTGGCGGCGGCCGGTGCGGACATCGCACTCGGGTTTCGTGACGTGGCAACGGGCGCGGGCCTAGCCGGGGAGATCGAGCGGCTTGGGCGCCGCGCGTTGCCACTTCAGATGGACATCTCCCGGATGGATGAGATCGGTCCGGCAGTGGCCAAGGCCGTAGAGCGGTTCGGCCGGCTCGACATTCTCGTCAACAACGCCGGCGTCGCGCCGGGGAACCCGGCCCGGGAAGTCCGGGAAGAAGACTTCGATGCGACCGTGGCGGTCAATCTTAAAGGGACTTTCTTCACCAGCCAGGCCGCCGGGCGGGTAATGATCGAACAGGGGTACGGCCGGATCATCAACCTTGGTTCGCAAGCCGGTGCGGTCGCGCTGCCCGGCGAATCGGTGTACTGCATGACCAAGGCCGCTATCGCCCACCTGACCCGGTGCCTTGCCATCGAATGGGGCCAGTACGGAATCACCGTCAACGCGGTCGCACCCACGTTCATCCGCACCCCCGGCACCGAACCGGCTCTGTCGGACCCGCAGTTCCGGGCGGATGTGATTGAGCGGATCGCCGCGCTGCACCGCATCGGTGAGCCGGTCGAGGTGGCAGGCGTGGTGGTCTTCCTCGCCTCCCCGGCTGCCTCGCTGATCACCGGCGAGACCATCCTGGTCGACGGCGGCTGGACCGCCCGCTAGCGGGCGCCGGGCGGTCTCATGGCCGCCCGCGGCGCCACTGCGGCTTGCGCTTGCCCAGGAAGGCGCGCATCCCCTCCCGCGCGTCGGGCAGCTGGCTGGTCGCGGCCATCACCTCGACCGCGTAGGCGTAGGCCTTGGGCTGGTCGAGATCGATCTGGGCGTAGAGTGCCTGCTTGCCGATTCCCTTGCTCTCCGCGGACCCCCGGGTGACGCGTTCCAGCAGGTCCTGGACGGCGGAGTCGAGCTGCCCGGCCGGAACCACCTGGTTGACCAGTCCCCAGTCCAGTGCCGTCCGGGCGTCGATGACGTCGCCCGACAGCGCCATCTCCATGGCCCGCTTCCGGCCGACGTTCCTGGCGATCGCCACCATCGGGGTATGGCAGAACCAGCCGCCCTTGCCCCCGGGGGCGGCGAAACCCGCGTCCTCACTGGCCACGGCGAGATCGGCGGTCGCGACGAGCTGGCAGCCGGCCGCGGTGGCCAGCCCGTGCACCCGCGCCACCACCGGCTGGGGGACCTGCTGGATGAGATCCATCAGCTCGGTGCAGGTCATCAGCAGCGAGCGCACCGCCGGCAGATCAGCGTCGGCGACGTCGGCGAAGTCGTGCCCGGCGCTGAATACCGGGCCGTTTCCGGCCAGCACGGCGCCCAGGGCATCGCTGTCCCCGATCTGACGGAACGCTGTGATCAGTTCCCGCATGTGCGCCAGCGACAGGGCATTGCGCCGCTGCGGCCGGTTCATCGTGACGGTCGCGAATTCGCCTGACCTGTCGACAAGGATGTGCTCGAACTCCATGGCGGCGCCCTCCTCCAGTCCGCAGCCTAACGCCGCCGTGCGGTCACCGGCCGCGCCAGCCTCAGGCGCGGCGGCTAGCCAGTGCCCGGCGCAGCGCGTCCACCTGGCCGTTCACCGAGCACGGATAGACAAGTGGCACGCATCCATCGGGTACCATCGGCAGACTCCCGTCCGCGCGCCGCTGCTGTTCAACCACCACCACGACGTCCGGATGCCGTCGCCGGATGGCTGCGGCGATGCCGAGTTCCGGGTCGAGCCCGTGCAGCACGGCGTCAGCGCCGGCCACCGCAGCGCACTCCTGGCCACGCAACAGCGGGCAGTCCCGCGGGCTGCCGCCCGGCCCCGAGCACACGGCGACGTCGAAGCCCGCCTTGTCGAACATGGAGAAATCTGAGATCGCGAGGGAGCGATGGTCGTCTTCGACCAGCACGCGGGGACGCCGGGCGGCTCCCCTGCGTGAGGACCATGCCCTCCTTGGCACCCGTTGCTGCATGCGCGCCTCCCATACCGTCTGAACTCCAGTAAGCGCGCACCGGGCGGCAGGTGGCAGGGCCTTTGGGCCCGTCCTTCGGGCACATGCTGGCCGCGCAATCGCTGACAGCTTGCTCTTAACGGCACCTCGTTGCCTACAGCCGCGGGTCGGCCGGCTCACTTTCCAGGGCGAGCACGCCGAACACACACTCGTGCACGCGGAACGCGGGTTCACGGCGCACAAACCGCTCCAGCGCCTCCGCCCCGAGCGCGAATTCGCCGAGGGCCAGCGATCGCTTGTGCCCCAGGTTGCGTTCCCGCAGCCGGCCGAGGTTGCCCGGCAGGGTGTACTCGGGCCCGTAGATGATCCGCAGGTACTCGGGGCCACGGCACTTGACCCCGGGCTGGACGAGGCCGCGCCGTCCCTGGGTGAGCGGGCTGGCCGGCTTGACCACCATCCCCTCCCCACCGCAGCCCGTGATCTCCTCCCACCAGGCGGTCACGGCCGGCTCGGCAGCCGCGTCACTGACATCCACCGCGAGGTGACGGGTCGGCGTGATGAGCGGGTCAGTTCGCGCGAGGCGTTCTGCGATGTGCATGTGCCAGGCGTGATCGCGATGCAGGCAGGTGCCGGACGAGCCTGCCAGCACCACGAAGGGCGCCAGCCGCACATCGTCCAGCGACGACACCGGCCAGATGTAGGGGTGATAGGCGCGGGTGAAGGCCTGCGCCGCCGTCAGCCTGGCCTGTGTCCGCTCGCTGAGCCCGGCCACCTCCAGGCCCCTGGCCCCGGCTGCGGCCAGGGCCTGGCTGGCAGCGGTCAGGCTGGCCACGGCCGCGGCGCCAACGGGTGCGTACTGCCCGCGCACCAGGTCGGCCGCCTTCAGCGACCAGGGCATGATCTCGCAGTCCAGCGCGGCCCAGTCGCCAAGCTCCGCCCACAGCCCGGCGGCTGCCAGCGCTGCCTTCACCCGCTCCAGCAGCGCCACCTCCATCGCCGCGTCGGCGAAAAACCGCCGGCCGGTGCGGGTGTAGACGATGCCGGGCCCGTCCGCGCCGAACCAGTCCCTGGCCGCCTCCGGCGTCCGGCAGACGATCACGACCGCGCGCGAGCCCATGTGCTTCTCCTCGCACACCACGGCCGGCACGCCGTCCCGGCGGTAGACGGCCAGCGCGTCAGCCGGGTGTTCCAGCAGCCCAGGCCGCTCGCTTGCCGGTACCGGCGCCATCGTCGGCGGCAGGTAGATCAGCCAGCCCGGGGCGACGGCGAACCGGCTCATCACCTCCAGCGCCGCGGCCGCGTTGCGCCCCGGGATGGTCACCCGCCCGCGCAGCCCGGTTTCGACCGCCCGCCGGCCGAGCACGTCCGCCACATCGGGCCGCCAGCCCTGCCCGTCCGTCCCCGCCAGGCCAGCCGCTCCCGCCAGGCCAGCCGCTCCCGCCAGGCCAGCCGCTCCCGCCAGGCCAGCTGTCCCGGCCGGCCCGCCCGCGGCCGGGGCGGGCGCCACCAGCGGCCGGGCCGGCTCGTAGTAGACCCGCTGCGCGGGCACCGAGACCAGTTCACGCTCCGGGTACCGCAGGGCGGTGAGGCGCCCCCCAAACACGCAACCGGTGTCGATGCAGATGGTGTTGTTCACCCACGCCGCCTCGGGCACGGGGGTATGGCCGTAGACGACCAGCGCGCTCCCCCGGTAGTCGCGCGCCCACGGATAGCGGACCGGCAGGCCGTACTCGTCGGTCTCGCCGGTGGTCTCGCCGTACAGGGCGAAGGCCCGCACCGCCCCGGACGCCCGCCCGTGCATCTGCGCGGGCAGCCCCGCGTGTGCCACCACCAGCTGCCCGCCGTCGAGTACGTAGTGGCTGATCAGACCGTCCAGGAACGTGATAACGCGGTGGCGGAACTCCTCGCCTTCGGCGCTGATCTGCGCCAGCGATTCGGCCAGGCCGTGGCTGATCCTGACATCGCGGCCGCGCAGCGCCCGCAGCAGTTTGTGCTCGTGGTTGCCCGGTACGCACAACGCGGAGCCCGCCGCCACCATCGCCATCACAGTGCGCAGCACGCCAGGCGTGCCGGGGCCACGGTCGACCAGGTCACCCAGGAACACCGCGGTCCGGCCGGCCGGGTGCCGCCAGGTCCCGTCCTGGCCGGCCTGGTAGCCGAGAAGGTCCAGCAGGGCCGCCAGTTCGGCGTGACAGCCGTGCACGTCGCCGATGATGTCGAACGGCCCGCGGGAACCCGACCGGTCCGTCCATGCGGGCTCGCGGACGACTTCCGCCGCGTCCACCTCGGCCACCCCGCGCAGCACGAACACCCGGCGGAACCCTTCGCGCTCCAGCCGGCCGAGTGAACGCGAGAACGCGCTGCGCTGCCGCCTGACCACGTCTTGACCGAAATTCCGGTCCGGTCGTGCCGCCATCCGTTCCAGGCAGACCTTCTCCGGGATGTCGAGCACGATCGCCACCGGGAGCACGTGGTGCTCCCGGGCCAGGGCCAGCAGCGGCCGGCGCGCGTCCGCATCCAGATTGGTCGCGTCCATGACGGTCAGCCGTCCGAGCGCGAGCCGCTGCGCGGCCACCGCGTTCAGCGCCTCGAAGGCCTGCGCGGTGACGGACTGGTCGTTCTCGTCGTCGCCGACCAGGCCGCGGAAGAAGTCCGAGGACAGCACCTCGGTCGGCCGGAAATGCCGGGCCGCGAAGGACGACTTGCCGGATCCGGTCACGCCAACGAGCACGACCAATGACAGTTTCGGGATCGTGATGGTCTTCACCGGGTCAGCACCGCCATCTGGGTGGGCGGCCCGGCCTGCGGGTCGTGTTCTCCGACCGGCGCGAAGGCGACCTGATAGCCGTGCCGCCCGGCCACCCCCTGCGCCCAGGCGCGGAACTGCGCCCGGTCCCATTCGAACCGGTGGTCCGGGTGCCGCATAACGCCCGCCGCCAGGCCCGGGTAGCACACGTTGTACTCGGCGTTGGGAGTGGTGACAATGACGGTGGCCGGAGCAGCCTCACCGAACACGGCCTGCTCCAGGGCGCCCAGGCGGGCGGGGTCAACGTGCTCGATCACTTCCATCAGGACGGCCGCGTCGTAGCCGGCCAGCCGGCTGTCCCGGTAGGTCAGCGCACCCAGCAGCAGTTTTACCCGCTCCCGCTGCCGCGGAGCCATCTCAGCTACCCGCAGCCGCCGCGCCGCCCGGTCCAGGGCGGCGGCGGAGGCGTCCACGCCGGTGATCTCCTCGAACTGCCCGTTGCGCAGCAGGGCGTCGATCAGACGGCCGTCGCCGCAGCCCAGGTCCAGCACCCGCCGCGCGCCCGCCGCGGTCAGCGCCACGGTCACCGCCGCTACCCGCAGGTCCCGCAGCCGGGTGTGCACCACGGGGTCCGGGCTGCCCTGGCCGCCGGCACCTGCCTGGTCCCCAGGACCGGCCGGCACCCTGGCACCGGCCTCGTCGTCGCTGTCGTCAGCTTCGGCATCCCCGGCACCGGCCCCGTCCTCGTCGGCCAGCCGGGCGAGCGCGTCGGCGGCCAGCCGTGACTGGTGGCGCAGATAGCGCCGGACGATGACGTCCCGCTCGGGATGGCTGGCCAGCCACTCCCCCGCCTCATCCACCAGCTTGCTGATCTCGTCCCTGGTCACCCAGTAGTGCTTGTCGTCGTCCAGCACAGGCAGCAGCACGTACAGGTGGCCGAGCAGGTCGCGGACCCGGCAGGTGGCGGTGATCCGGACGTCGTAATACGGGCTGTCACCCCACCCGTCCAGTCCTGGCCCGAGCGGGACCGGCCTGGCGCTCACCTGGTAGCCGAGCGGCTCAAACAGCCGCCGCAGCAGCGGCTCCCCGCCCCGGCACGGCAGCACCGGCAGCCGCGCCGACAGGTCGAGCCGCTCCTCCACCAGGTCCGGCCGCTGGCTGCACCTGCCCTGCAGCGCGGTGCCGAACATCTTGCGCAGCGCCACGCTCAGGAACGAGGACGCGGTGTATGGCCGGTCGTTCACGTAGGCGGCGAGCGGGAACGGCCCGCCCCGGCTGCGGCGCACCAGTGCCACTGGGTCGACCTCGCACAGCAGCGCGATCGTGCAACTGCCGGTCTCCGCCTGCGGGTAGAAGACGTGGGCAACCCCAAACCCCATATCCACGCGGCGCACCGCGGCCGGATTCTTGTGCAGCACGAACCCGATGTCTGTGGCAGGAGGTGAGGTATTGGTGATCGTCAGCAGCACCTGGGTGTCCTTCGTAAGGCCGGCGATCAGCCTATGCGGCTGCCATGCCGCCCGTCGCGGGGGTTTTGCCTGGGGCGCCGGGTTATGTGCGGGACCGCTGCTTGAGACGCTGTTTGACCAGCTGGGAGTGGGCCAGGGAACACGGCTGCTCGACATCGCCCGCGGATCCGGTTATGCGGCTGCCGTCGCCGCGGGACGCGGCGCGCAGGTATCCGGCCTCGATGCGCCGCAGGCGCTGACCTCAATCGCGCGTGCCCGCACACCGGAGGCTGACTTCCGGGTGGGCGATCTGTTCGAACTTCCGTTTGGCGAGTATGCCATCACCACCCAGAACAACCACATCGTGCCCTGCTCCCAGTCAGCGCCACGCGGGCGTGGTCAATTTGGGCTGCTATGACCGGATATCTCCCCTGGCGCTGGCAGCGGGGGTCTGCCGGGACGTGGTCATTTTGGGTTGATAGCAGCCTTTTCTGACCACGCGGCGAGCCTGGATCGGGCGGACGTGGTCATGTTGGGCTGTGATAGCAGCCTTTTCTGGCCACGGCTCATCCCGGGCGGGCCGGCTCCCTGCGGGCCGTGG
>DPMS01000567.1 GCA_003541285.1 Actinomycetota bacterium | reverse complement strand
ACCTGGCACTGGGTGCGGTGGCCGCCGAGGCGGACATCGTCTTCGCCTCCGGCACCGGCTCGCGTCTGGTCTTCGACTCCTACGCGGCACCCGGCGTGATCGCCGCCGCGCTGCTGCAGGCGATGACGGACGCCGATCCCGAGCGCACGCAGGCCCGCCAGGGCATTACCCGGCTTGGTCACGATGTCCATGAAGATCATGTCGACGGCCTGCTCGTGGTGCAGCCGGGCGGCGTGCCGGCTGGTGCTGTCCCAGTACCAGTAGCCCGCCGTCGACACCGCGACAATCCCGGCGACCGTGATTGCCGCACCCGCCTGCCGGGTCCGG
Organism: Actinomycetota bacterium; assembly: GCA_003541285.1. Classification (GTDB taxonomy): domain Bacteria; phylum Actinomycetota; class Actinomycetes; order Streptosporangiales; family Streptosporangiaceae; genus UBA9676. The sequence continues at coordinate 6,455 of DPMS01000567.1, read as the reverse complement.
AACCGGCGCTGCCCGCGCCCGCCGCCCCGGGCCAGGCCAGCCAGCAGCAGCGTGAGGCAGATCGGTATGGCCAGGATCAGGTACTGCTCCTTCGACAGGGCCGCGAGCAGGCCACCCACCCCGGCCACCGCCAGGCCGAACACCGTCTCGCGGCGGCCCCTGCCCAGGTACACCACACCGGCGGCCACCAGCAGCAGGCCGATCAGCGCGGCGGGTTCACTGAACGGGCTGGCCCAGACGTCGAAGAACGCGGCATCCGCCATGATCAGCCACACGCTGGCCGCGATCACCAGCTGGGCCCACGGCCTGAGCCGCAGGCCGGTCGCCAGCGTCGCGATCCCGAACGAGGCGACCACACAGGTCCCGATCCCGAGCACGATCAGGTTCAGGGTGCCGTGCAGGCCCAGTACCTGGGTCAGCACCTTGGCTATTTCCAGGGGCACGACCTGCGACGACGGGTAGAGGGGAATCCGGGAGCAGCCCCCATGCGGGACGTACACGAAGTAGGCGTAGCTGAACCAGCGGGGGTAGCCATGCGGGACGACCGCCCGCAGGCCCAGATCGCACATCAGCCGGCCGCCGTCGTGGTTGTCGGCCTGGCCGACCGGGGAGGGGACCAGCAGGCGGACGATGAACAGGACCAGCGACACACTGAAGACCGGCAGCCACAGGCGGCTCAGGCCGCGCAGGTGCCGGCCCTGCGGGCGGGCGGGCACACCGCCCGGTGACGCCCCGGCGCTGGCTGGCGCCGCCGCAGCCTGCGGCCCCGGCTCGTCACCGGCCAGTTCATGGCTCGTCAGTTCATGGCCTGACACCAGGTCAAACTCTCTCCGTGGGGTGGTTTACCGCCAGCTGCCCAGTACGCGGAGTCTGCCACAGTAACGGCCGGCGGCGGGCCGCACACACCCCAAGGAGCGACAAAACCGGCCGGCCGGCGAGCTACTCGGGCCGGCTTGCGGCCCCCCGGGACCGGTGCTGGCCGGAACGATCTGGAAGAAAGTTCAGCGCGGGTGCCGATTCCGCTGGCCGCCGCTCGGGGCCAGGCTGGTGCTCACCCGCCGGCTGCCCGGCGGGCTGACCACCGAGGAGATCGCCCGGGCCTTCCTGACATCACAGCCGGCCATCGCCCAGCGGATAGCCCGCGCCAAGCGGACCCTGGCCAGACCCGGCCGGCCAGCCTGATCCTCAACGCGGTCATCCATCACGTCCTGGATGAAGAGGACCCCTGCGGCATCGTCGGGCGGTACAAGCAGGGGATCGCGCCGGGCAGCTACCTGCTGCTCACGCACTTCAGCTCCTCCAGCCCCGAGGCCCGCGCGCTGGAGGCAGTGCTGCTGCGGACCACTGTCGGCGGGGTGGGCCGCAAGCCCGCCGGCTGACACGCCCGGTATCAGGCGCTGCCCGGTGGCGGCCCGACATAACGGGCGCTCGGCCGCAGGATCTTGTTGTTTTTCGTCTGCTCGATAATGTGCGCGGTCCAGCCGATGACCCGGCTGACCGCGAAAGTGGGCGTGAACAGTTCCCGCGGCAGGCCGATCGCGTCCAGGACGAGTGAGGCGTAGAACTCCACGTTGGCGTAGATCGGCAGGCCGGGCCGCAGGTCACGAAAGACCGCGAGTGCCGCCCGCTCGACTGTCTCGGCGAATTCCAGACGTGGGCTCCCGAGTTCCTCCGCAACGGTGCGCAGCATGGTGTTGCGCGGGTCTGCCGTGCGGTAGACGGCGTGGCCGAAGCCCATCACGATCCCGCCGCCCGCGATCGTGTCGCGGATCCAGTGGCCGGCGCGGTCAGGGGTGCCGATCTCATCGAGCATGTCGAGGACGCGTGAGGGTGCGCCGCCGTGCAGCGGTCCCGACAGGGAACCGAGTGCCGCGAGCACCGCCGAGCCCAGGTCCGCGCCGGTCGAGGCCACCACGCGGGCGGTGAAGGTCGAGGCGCTGAACCCGTGATCGATGGTCGAGATCAGGTAGCTCTCCAGCGCACGCACCCGCGCTGGCGAGGGCTCCTGGCCTTCGAGCATGTACAGGTAGTTGGCGGCGTGGCCGAGGTCGGCCCGTGGCTCAATCAGCTCCTGGCCCCGCGCCAGCCGGTAGAGCGCGATGACCAGTGTTGGGAACACCGCTCCGGCGGCGAGCGCCTGGGCGGCGAGTTCCGCCGCGTCGATGTCGAGCCAGGGGCGAAGGTGCCCGTCGAGCACGACCAGGTCATAGGCGGCGCGCAGCGCCTGGAGTGGCTGATCGTCCCGCGCGAGCGCCGCGACCGCCGCCAGCGAGCCGGCCACGCGCGGTGAGAACCGGCGAGCCTGGGCGACCTGCCCGGTGAAGGCCGCCAGCCGGCCGGGGCCGGGCAGCTCACCGTCCCGCAGCAGGCACCAGACCTCCTCGAAGGTCCGCTCCCGGGCCAGCTCGATCGCGTCGTACTGGCGGTAGTGATAGAAGCCTTCCTCGCCACGGACGTCACCGATCGTCGTTTCCGCGGTGACGACTCCCTTGAGCCCTGGTGGGGCTTCGAGTAGCTGGGTCACGTGATCAACGTATCATCGGTGTCAATGTTGATTATGATCAACATATGTCTCCGAGTACCCTGGCCGACTACCGGGCCGCCGGCTACCTGACAGCGGCCGAGACAGCCCGCCAGGTCGGCATCAAGCCGGCCACTCTGTATGCCTATGTCAGCCGCGGCATCCTGCAGGCTCACCGGCCCAGCGACGGACGGGTCAGCCTGTATCACCCAGCAGATGTCGAGCGGCTGCGCGCACGTCCCGCCCGCGGCGCCCGCCCGGAACTCTCGATCCCCTCGGCGATCACCCTCGTCCGGCCAGACGGCCTGTACTACCGCGGAGTCGACGCGATCCCGCTGGCCAGCACGCACAGCTACGAGCAGGTGGCGGAACTGCTGTGGCACGGCTCGTCCGGCGACGGCCGTCCCTGGCACGCCCCCGATGCGGCAGCCGAGGCGGGAGCGGCCGCCCAGCGCGCGCTCAGCCACGATCCGCTGCCCCTGGAGCGGCTCCAGGCAGCCGTCGCGGCCATCGCGAGCACCGACCCGCTTCGCTTCGATGTGACACCGGCGGCAGCCGAGCGCCTCGCACCGGGGCTGATCGCCTCGATGGCCGCCGCACTGGACCTGCGTTCCCAGATACCGGACGTGCGCGTGCACGGCCTGCCCGCCGCCCGGTCGCTGGCCGGCAACCTGGCCGCCCGGCTCTCGGGCAAGCGCCCCTCAGCCGCGCTCGTCGGCGCCGTGAACGCGGCGCTGGTCCTGCTGGCCGATCACGAACTCGCCGCCTCGACCGTCGCCGTCCGTATGGCCGCCGCCGTCCGCTCGCCGGTCTACGGCTGCATCGCCGCGGGCCTCGGGGTCCTCCAGGGGCCACTGCACGGCGGGACGTCGCTGCGCGTGGAGGATCTGCTCGCCCAGATCCGGTCTCCCGCCATGGCCGACACCGTCATCCGCACCCACCTGTCGCGCGGCGACCCGCTATGGGGTTTCGGCCATCCGCTCTACGAGGACGGCGACCCGCGCGCGGCAGCACTGCTGAACCTCGTGCTGGCTGCCGCGCCAGCCAGGCCGCGCGGGGCCGTCGAGGCGCTGCTCACCTTCGCCTCGGCGAACTCCATGCCCCCGCCGACCGTTGATCTCGCGCTGGGCGCGCTCGCCCACTGCTGGTCCCTCATCCGCGGCTCGGGCCAGGCGATTTTCGCGATCAGCAGGACAGCCGGCTGGATCGCGCACGCGATCGAGGAGTACGGGCGCAAGGCGAACTACCGCATCCGGGCGGCCTACACCGGCCGGCCGCCCCGGACCGCGCCGGACTGAACCGGCACCGCCACCATCGTCAGCAGAACGACGCCACCGGGAGGACGCCTGTGAAGTTCTGGATCAGCCCGTTGTGCTCGCCAAACGGCTGGTGACGATCGATGTGCTCTCGAAGGGGCGCATGCGGCTGCTGACCGTTGGCCTCGGAATGCTGCCCGGTGAGGCGCAAGCGGTGGGCGCCGGTTCCGCGACCCGCGGCCGCCGTGCTAACGAGGCGATCGACGTGCTGCGCTTGCTGTGGGAGGGCGGCGAAAGCGGCGTCAGCTTCGCCGGGGAGTCCCCTTCCAGGACGTTCTTTCAGAACGGCGTGTGCTCGAGCCAGTGCGTGAGCAGTGCCTGGTCACCGTGGGTTTCGATGGCTGGATCGGAGGTGGGCAGCCGGCGTGTCAGCACGAGCAGCAGGCTGACGGCGGGCCCGCGGACCGCGACATCAGCTTTGCCGTGGCCGGGCTGGACGGTGATGCCGGACGGCGTGCGCTCGATCAGCCACTCCCCGGTGCCGGCCAGTCCGGGGTCGGTGGCGTGAAAATGCAGGGTCTGGCCGTCCCCGCGCAGTCCTTGCGCCTGTGCCTGTACCAGGCCGGTGGTACCGGCCGCGATGATGGCAAGCCACTCGTCGACGCCGTCGGCGGCGTCGGCGGGCGCCAGCTCAACGCCCTGTCCGGCCGCGAGCTGGGCGTCCGCCATGTGCACGGCGGCCTCGTGCGCCCTCCGGCGCGCCCAGAAGCCGGCCGGGCGCATGCCGGTGAACGTCCAGACCGGGGCGCTGCCAGCGGCGGTGACGGCCTCGATGACCCGGGTCGCTCCCGCGTTCAGCCAGTGCGCGTGCCGCGCCGGGTCCTCCGGCAGCTTCCCGTCCGGTACTTCGCGGAACGGGATCGCCTCGGTCGCCCGGGTGGACACGATCTCGGCCGCCCACCGGTGACCGCGCCCCACGTGGGTGGCGAGCTGCCGGAACGTCCAGCCCGGGCAGGTCGGCACCGCACGTTCCAGGTCGCCGTCGATGACCTTGGCGAGCTTCGCCGTGCAGGCGCGCAGCTCGGCGTAGAAGCGGTCGTTACCGGGTGGTTCCATCGGCGTCCTCCTCGCGGTTCCCCGGTCAGCCGTCCAGGGCGGCTTGGATCAGGCTACGTCGGCATTAAAGCCCGTAAGACCGGACCGTCGAGTCAGGACGGCCCGCCGCCTGAAGGTCGCAGAAGAACACCGCAGCCGCCGTCACGACGACGCCATCGCCATCGACCAGCCGGAACGGCTCCTGCCGCTCGCCCGTGGCAACGAGGCCGCCCCGCTGCGGCACGACCAGGTTCACGAGGTCACGGGGGACCTCAGCCTCCTCGAACACGGCAACAGAACGTAGCCAGCCCGCAAGTAAAAGTCACGCACGCCGAAACCGCCGACATGTCCTCTGAGCTGCGGAAACCCGGTAGTTAGTTCAGTAAACAGTGAGCTTTTCGGCAACAGCGTGCGGCACAGCAGCTCTGGCCTTCCCGGGGAGACGGTCACGGTCACGGTGGCGGCCTGCACCGGCATTGTCCGGGTGGAGGTCACCGATCGCAGCGGGCTTAGGGAGCCGGAGCTGCGCCCCGCAGGCGACGACGCGGAAGACGGCCGTGGGCTCGGGCTCGTGGTGCGGCTTGCCGCGCGGTGGGGCTGGCGGCGGCGCGGCGGGCGGACGGTGACCTGGTTCGAACTGCGGCACGGCTGACTTCCCCTGCCGTCCTGCTGGTCTGGCGCTGGCGGCAGTTGCGAACGGTGCCCAGAAGATTCAGGGGTGAACGGCAAGCGCGGGCCGCCGTGTCCTGCCCGGTAGTCATGGCCGGGAGTGCTCTCTGGACCTCGTCACCGGGGACGCAAGGCAAGNNGCAAGCAAGCAAGCACATCACCAGCGCTCCCACCGACACCATCACCTGCGCGAAGCCCGGCTGGAGCGCCACGACCACCCTGGCACGATCCACTTACATCGACGGCTGCTGCCAGGTCTGCCCGGCCTGCGCCGGTCCGGTCCCGGAGTGGCTTTACGACATCGAACCCCCGTTCATGACCGGTGCCGCACCGATCCTCGCCGGGTGGGCCGCCCGACGAGGATCATCTGTTCCTTGCCCGTCCGGCCGTTTCAGGCCGGCTTGCGGCCGACGCCTCCGAGGAGGCCTTGGCCAACGGCAACCGGTTCGCGCTGGTCGGGCCGCCATTGCGCCACGGGGACCAGGCCGGGTTCGACCATGTCGAGGCCATGGAAGAACTCCAGGATCTCGGCGCGCGGCCGGGCGGTGACCGGGTTAGCGGTTCTGGCGTATACCGCTGTGCCAGTCGCCACCGTCTGTGGGTCCACTTCGTCTCGGGCCAGGTGTGAAATGACGAGATAGCTTCCTGGTGCCACGCGGTTGACGAATTTCGCCACCGCTTCTCGTGCGTCTGGGTCGCCTACGAAGTGCAAAAGGGCGACGAACAGGACGGCTAGGGGCTGGGTGAAGTCGATCAGCCGACGGGTATCGGGGTGGCCGAGGATGGTATCTGCCTCGCGCAGGTCTGCTTGGATCACTGTGGCATTTTCACCGGTCTTCAGCGCCCGCGCGTGGGCTAGGACCATCGGGTCGTTGTCTACGTACACCACCCGTGCACTCGGGGTGACCGCCTGG
>DPMS01000565.1 GCA_003541285.1 Actinomycetota bacterium | reverse complement strand
CGGCGCATGACCTCGGGGCTCACCTGGAGGTTCCCGCGGCCGAGGACGAACCCCTGCGCGCCGATCGGGCTCACGACGAGCTTGGCCTTCGGATGCCGGTTCAGCAGGTCCAGGATCCGCCGTTCGTCCAGGTCCTTCGCGACGGTCTTCCCGCCCACGGCGGCGTCGATCCCGAGGAGCGTCTTCTCCAGTCGGAGTCGCTTCGCGATGGATTCCAGCGTCGACCCCGGCCCCAGGAGGTAGAGGGTGCCCGGCTCTTCCTGGAAGAGGTCGCGGAAGTGCTCCGCGAGCTCGAGGAGCACGGACTCTTCGCTCATCTCCGCGAACATCATCTTGTCCGCCTGCACGAGGTTCGGCTCGACGAGGGTGCGCGCCTTCGCGTAGAGGCGGACGCGCCATTCCCCCGCGCGGTAGGCGTCCTCGTCGAGGTCGAGGATCTCCGAGTCCCCGGTCCGGAGCTGGCCCCGGAGGAAGGCGGCGAGGGCCTCCGCCGCCGCCTTCGGGTCGACGGCGAAGACGCCCGAGTGCATCTTGACGCCGGAGGGGATGCCAAGGACGGGAATCGCCCCCGCGATGGCCTCGGCCACGTCCCGCGCGTTGCCGTCCCCGCCGCAGCAGAGAAGGCGGTCCGCCTTCGAGCGGACGCACGCGGCCGCGGCGGCCTTCGTGTCCTCCGCGGTCGTCGGCGTCGCGGGCGTGTGGACGACCTCCACGTCGGCGGGCGCGGCCCCGGCGCGGTCCAGCGCGTCCGCACCCATCTCCCCCGCGCAGGTGAGCCAGTGCACCTCCAGGTCCGGGTCCTTGCGCTGCATCCTCACGAAGGCTTCGAGGAAGCGCGACACGCGGCCCGGCGCGACGGGCTCCGCACCCGCGGCCCGCGCCACGTCCGCCACGCGGTCCGTGCCCTTGAGTCCCACCCGTCCGCCCATCCCGGCGATGGGGTTGACGACCAGCCCGACGCGGCTCACGGGCCGGAGAGGGGTCCCGGTCTATTTCCCCCTTCCGCGCGGCGACGCCCGGGGCGCCTCCAGGCCCGCGCCAGTTCCGGCGGGGGCGCGACGACGCGGAGGTGGACGACGTATCCGGCCGCCGCGAGGGGGAGCAGCGGCCAGAGCGCCGGGTCGAGGCCCACGCTGACCGCCAGCCCCGCGGCGATCCAGATCACCACGGCCGGCGCGCTGGCGCCGGAGAACAAGGTCGTCACGACGAGCGTGCCGGAGAGCATGAGCAGCAGGCCGATGATGATCCCCGCGACGACGTTCAGCCAGCGGGCGTTCGTCCACGGGCCGAGCACCTCGGGATCGTTGCACAGCAGCAGCAAGAACACGCTCGCGCTTGGCAGCAGCACGCCGGCCAGCGCCTGCACCGCGGTGGTCAGCAGGCCGAGCGGCGCGCCGGGCAGCAGGACGATGCCGGCCGCGAGCACGACCACCGCCGTGTAGCTGGCATAGAACGCCTTCGCGTCGCGGAACTTGCGGTGCAGCGAGTGCTTGATGTTGAACACGTCGCCGAACGCGTAGCTGGTCGACAGGGTCACCGCTGCCGCGCCGATGATGCTGGCGTCTAGCAGCACGAGCGCGAAGACGGCTCCGAGGAAGCTGCTCTTGCCGCGGAACGCCTCGGCGACCCCGAGCGCGTTGGTGAAATGGCCGACCAGGGAGGTGCCGGCGACCGCGTACACGGTCGCGACCAGGATCACGGCCGCGCCGCCCACCACGACCAGCGAGCCGAGGAAGGTATCGGCGCGCTCGTAGCGGATGAACCGCGGCGTGATCCGCTTGTCGATGACGTTCGACTGCTGGAAGAACAGCTGCCAGGGCGCCACCGTGGTGCCCACGATCGCGATGATGAGCAGGATCGCGCCGGAGGTGATGCCGCCCTGGATGCCGGGCACGACGAGGTGGTACACGCTCGCGCTGTAGGACGGCCGGGAGGCAAATGCCAGCGGGATCAGTACCAGGCTGGTGGCGATGAAGAACAGCATGGCTCGCTCCCACCGGCGGAAGCTGCCGCTGGCCGTGATGGCCACCAGGAGGACGGCGGCGGCGGGAGCGGCGACGTACTTGCTCACCCCGAAGTAGCCGAGCGCAAGCGAGATGCCGATGAACTCGGTGATGATCGTGAGGAAGTTGAGCACGAACAGGTTCCCAACGCTGAACCAGCCCCAGAACCCGCCGAACCGCTCGCGGATCAGCCGGGCGTACCCGACACCGGTGACAGCACCGAGCCTGGCCACCATCTCCTGGTTGACGATCAGGACCGGCACCAGCAGGATCAGCACCCACAGCAGGCTGTAGCCGTAGTCCTGGCCCGCCTGAGCGTAGGTGGACACCCCGCCCGCGTCGTTGTCGCCGGCCATGACGATCAGCCCGGGGCCGACGATGGCCAGGAAGGTGACAAGACGCCGCCGCCAGCCGGCGCGGTGCTCCTCGCTGAGCCGGATCCGCCCCAGCGCGCCCTCGATTTCCTCCGGCTGCGCCCCGGGGGGGCCTTCGCCCGGCACCGCACCCGGCCGCGGTACCTTGCCTGGCACCCCACCCGGCCGCGCTACCCTGCCTGGCATCGCACCCGGCCGCGCCGGCGTCCGCGCCCCGTCCTGCGCCTGCACCTGCCCCGGCGGGGAGCGTGTCTCCCATCTCTTCCCGCCCGGCTGCCCGGCCACGTGCCGCGGGCATTCGCCGCCAGGCCCGGTCACTGGCCGTCCCCGGCGCGGGCGTCCGGCGGCTCTGCTGCCTCCCGCCGGCGCCAGTCCGCGGGGACGGTGGCTTCCAGCACGTCATCCACGGTGATGATGCCGATCATGTGACGGTGCTCGTCGACCACCGGGATCGTGATCAGGTTGTAGTCGCTCATCAGGACGGCGACATCCACCACGTCGGTGTCCGGGCCCACCCGGACCGGGTCGCGGTCGCACACCTCGCCGAGCGGGGTGGCCGGGTCTGCCTGCAGCAGGGTGACCAGCCTGGCGACGCCGTGCAGGCGCCCGCTGCCGTCCACCGCGTGCACGCTGGTGAGGGCTTCCGGCTGGAGGGTGTGGGACCGGGCGACCGCAGCCAGCGCCTCGCCGATGGTGACGGCAGGGGAAAGCGTCAGGAAATCGACACCCATCAGGCCGCCCGCGCTGGTCGGGTTGAAGCCCAGCAGGGTCATCACCTTGGTGCGCTGGCCGGGGGACATCAGGTCGAGCACCGCCTGGCGCCGCTCCTGCGGCAGTTCGGTGACGGCATCGGCCGCGTCGTCGGCCCGCATCCGGGACAGGACGCCGGCGATTTCCTCGTCGGTACGGGCGCCAAGGAGCCTGGCGGCCAGGTCCTCGTCCAGTTCCTCGAACACGTCCGCCTCCAGTTCGAGGTCGGCGTGGACCTGGCCGAGTATCTCTGTCTCCTCGGCCTTGGACGCCTCCTCCAGCAGGTCTGCGATCTGGGCCGGCTTGAGCCGGTGGATACGGGCGAACGGGCCGCGCAGCATCGCGCTGTGGCGATGGCCGATCAGCGGCTCGAACCTGCCCCACTCCCGGAACGCACGCTCGCCCGGCTCACGGCCTGCCCGGCCGGCCAGGCGGTGCCGCCTGCGGCGGGTGTCCACCCCGGTGAGCACCCATTCCCCCGCGCGGTGCTCGAGTTCAAGGTCGGCGGCCTTGGTCAGATGCGCGGCCTGGACGTCGATGAGGCGATGACCGAGCACGTCGGCGCGCAGCAGCACCTCGCCCTGACGGCGCTCGAAATGGCGAAGGTCCAGCCGCGCGCTGCCGAGCTTGAGTACCTCGCCGGCCAGGGAACTGACCTGCCCGATGGGCACGAACACCTGCCGCCCCCCGACAGTCGCGACAAGGCCCTTCACCACCGGCAGCTCGGCGCCGCGCAACCGGACGATCACGTCGGAGAGCCGGCCGAGTGATTCCCCGCCCCGGTCGGTGACCGGGCGCTTGAGCAGATCCGACAGGTGCAGCGCTGGCATGGCCCCTGCCGGTGCTGTCCCGGCCGGTGGTGTCGTGCTCATGAAACGTGCATCTCCCCTCGGGCCGGGGTCCGGCAGGGCCGCGGGAGGCGTGGCGAGCGAGCGGGCATGTGACCCGCCACCACGAGTCCGCCCATCCAGCCGGCCATTGGCACAACCAGACCGCAAGGAACGTTCCCCGACGTACCGGTGAATAAAGGATGCCCGGCAGCCCCTGGCCAGGAACCGGCCACCTGGAAGCAGGGGCGGGAACAGGCGCAAACGGGCCTGCCGGACTGCCGTAGCAGGACAAAGATCGCCGCCCGGGTGTCTGTCCGGGCGCTGTGGCGATTAGCCTTGATAGAGCAGCCAACGTGAGGGAGGTGTGGCCGTGCTCGGTGATCCCTGCAGTACCACCACGGCGAGCGCGGCCATCATCATGGGCCGGGCCGCCGGACGCCGCCCGTTCCGTCCCCGCCTACGCTTGCCGGCCCCACCGGGGTAGATCACCCGGCCTGGCCGGCGGAGCAGGAGGTTGCTGTGTCCGACCGGCATTTCTTCAACGGCCGGCTGCCGGGCCCACGGTCCCGCAACGGCGATGGCGCGTCGGCCGCCCACTTGTTCGGCGGCCACTCGCAACGGCTGATGACCACCCGGCATGTCCGGCAGAACATCATCTCGCTGGTCGGGCTGATCGGCTGCCCGGTGCTGAACCAGTCGGGCGAAGAGGTCGGTCACCTGGTTGACCTGGTCGCCCGGGTCCATGGCGGCGGCGAGGTGTACCCGGCGCTGACCGGGATCGTGGTCCGGGTGGGACGCCGGCGGGCTTTTCTCGACGCGTCCGCCATCGACCGGGTGGAGCGCCGCTCGGTGACCCTGCGGACGGCCCGGCTGGACCTGCGCGAGTTCCAGCGCCGCGAGGGCGAGGTGCTGCTGCACCGCGACATTCTCGACCACCAGCTGGTAGACACCGATGAGGTGCAGGTCATCCGGGCAGCCGACCTCTACCTGGCCCAGGTCGGCGACCAGGTCCGGCTGGTGGGGGTGGACGTCAGCATGCAGACGCTGCTGCGCAGGCTCGGGCCCAAGCGCTTCCGCTGGCACCCGACCCCGGACCGGGTCATCGACTGGGCAGCGATCGAGTCGTTCGGCGCCGACTCCGCCGAGGCGCCGGCGGCGGTGAAACTGCGGGAAACGCACACGGCGCTGCGCCGGCTGCGCCCGGCCGAACTCGCGGACGTGCTGGAGGGCCTCGGCCGTCCCGGCCGCCGGGAACTGCTCGCCAGCCTCGACCATGAGGTCGCCGCGGACGCGCTGGAGGAGATGGAGCCACACGAGCTGACCGCCCTGCTGCGTGAGGTGGATCCGGCCCAGGCCGCCGAACTCATCGCGCGGATGGAACCGGATGAGGCGGTCGACGCGCTGCGCGACCTGCCCGACGACGAGCAGGCGCTCATGCTCGCCAAGATGCCCGCCCCCACCCAGCGCGAACTCGCCCGCCTGCTCGGCTACCCGGGCGATGAGGCGGGCGGTGTCATGACCACGGTGCTTGCGTGCGCGAAGCCGTCCGAGACGGTGGAGGAAGTGCGGCGCAGGCTCGTCAAGCTGGCCAAGCACCAGACGGAGATCGACTCGGTCGCCGTCCTCGACGACGAGGGCCGGCTCATCGGCGACGTCTCCGCCTTCGACCTGCTGGTCAACAAGGGCGGCACCCGGCTCGCCGAGCTGATCGATCCCGACGACCCGCCGGTCACCCTGCGCCCCGATGACGACCTGGACAAGGTCGCCACCGAGATGGTGGAGTCCCGGCGCTCCTCGTTGCTGGTGGTGGACGACAAGGGGCGGCCGCTGGGGCGGATCCTGTCCGACGATGTGCTCGACGCGCTGGTGCCGGGTCACGGCCGCCTGCACTTCCCGAGGCTGCTGCAGTGAGCACCCGGGAGGACGAGCCGGCGGCGGAGCTGCGCCCGCCCGCGCCCAATTCCGGCGGGCTGGTGTCCCTGACCCGGATCCGCTCTGGCGGGATCCGGCTGATCCGGTCGCGTAAGAGCCGGATCTGGCTGGTCCTGGCCATCGCCGGGCCGGGCGTGGTGGCGGCCAACGCCGGCAACGACGCGGCCGGCATCGCCACCTACGCCTCGGCCGGGTCGCAGTTCGTCTACCGGACCTTGTTCTTCATGGTGCTGGTCACCATCGCGCTGGTGCTGGTGCAGGAGATGGCGGTGCGGCTCGGCACGCATACCGGCAAGGGGCTGGCGGCGCTGATCCGGGAAGAGTTCACGCTGCGGATGACCGCGATCGCGCTCGGCTGCGTGCTGCTGGCCAACACCGGGCTGGTCGTGTCGGAATTCGCCGGTATCGGGGCCGCCTTCGAACTGCTCGGGGTCAGCCGCTACATCATCATCCCGATCGCCGCCGTGGCCATCTGGGCACTCGTCTTGTTCGGTTCTTATCGTTATGCGGAAAGAATCTTCCTGATCCTGTCGCTAGCCTTCCTCGCCTACCCGATCGCGGCGGTGCTCGGCCACCCGGACTGGGGCCAGGTAGGCCTCAACCTGGTCGTCCCGCATTTCGAGTTCAGCAAGAGCTACCTGCTGCTCGGGGTGGCCCTGATCGGCACCACCGTCAGCCCATACATGCAGCTGTACGCGGCGGCGGGGGTGGTCGACAAGGGTGCCGACGCCGCCGACTACCCGCGGGCGCGGATCGATGCGATCTCCGGCGCGGTGTTCGCGTGCATCGTCTCGATCACCATCATCATCGCCACCGCGGCGGCCATTGGCGGGGCAAGCCCGCTCACCTCGGCCGCGGAGGCCGCGCTGGCGCTCAAGCCGGTCGCGGGCCCGGCCGCCGAAGTGCTGTTCGCGCTCGGGCTGATCGGAGCATCCGCGCTGGCGGGAGCGGTTGTGCCGCTGTCGAGCGCCTACGCGATCAGCGAGGCGGTCGGGGTGGAGCGCTCGGTTTCCCGCCGCTTCACCGAGGCCCGGCTCTTCCTGGGGCTGTTCACCGTGCAGGTGATCATCGGCGCGGCGCTGGCCCTCACCCGGATCAACCTGATCACGCTGCTGATCGGCACGCAGGTGCTGCAGGGCATCGTCACCCCGGTCATCTTGATCTATATCCTGATCCTGACCAACCGCCGCAGCCTGCTCGGGAGGGCAGCCAACGGGCCGGTGTTCCGGATCGCGGCCGGGATATGCGTGGTCGCCATCTCCGCGATGAGCCTGCTGCTGCTCGGCACCACTGTGCTGGGGTTCTTCGGCGTCGCCTGAGAACCGGGTCGGGACGGGCCGGAAGCGACGATCTTGACAAAACCTTAACGCCCAGACCATGGCATCTGCTCCTCCCCGGGGCAAAGCTGCTGGCGGGCGATGGTATGAAGGCCACGACAGGTGGCAGACGATCAAAGGGCAGACGACGTGGCCATACGTAAGGCGGTCGGCTATCTCGGCGGGGCCGGGGAGGTACCGGAGGGTTTCTGGTACTCCCTGAAGCGCCGGGTCCTCGGCCCGCCCATGGTGAACGAGCAACTGGCTGAGGAGAGGCTGTCCCGCCCACTGGCGCTCGGCGTGCTCTCCTGCGACGGCATCTCCTCGGCTGCTTACGGCACCGAGGAAATCCTGATCGAGATGGTCCCGATCATCGGCTTGACCGCCTTCACGCTTGTGCTGCCGATGACCCTGGTCGTCCTGCTCGGCATCGCATTGGTCGTGCTGTCCTATCGCGAGGTGGTGTCGGTCTATACCCGGGCCGGCGGTTCCTATGTCGTGGCCAGGGAGAACTTCGGGCCGAGGATCGCGCAAGTCGCCGGTGTCGCCCTGCTGATCGATTACATCGTCACGGTCGCGGTGCAGACCGCCGCCGGCAGCGCCGCAATCGTTTCCGCAGTCCCGGCGCTGAGCAGGATTCCGGGGATCGGCAGCAACATCCTGCTGGTCATCTCCGTCGTCGCGATCCTGATCATGTGCTACGGGAACCTGCGCGGCATCCGCGAAGCGGGAAAGACCTTCGCCCTTCCCACCTACCTCTTCTCCGCCTCGGTCGCGTTCATGATCGTCGTTGGCCTGGTCAGGGAAGTGTTCGGCGGCCTGGGCCATGTCCACCGCTACGCGGGGAGCACCCCGTACTCCATCGGGCACAACACCAGCAGCCTGCTCAGCTTCGCCATGATCTACATGCTGGCGCGGGCTTTCGCCAACGGCGGCTCGTCGCTCACCGGTATCGAGGCGGTTTCGAACGCGGTCAGCGCCCTGCGGCCACCGGAGGGCCGTAACGCCCGCGAGGTGCTGGTGCTCCAGGGAACCATCGTCGCCTTCCTGATCGCCGGGATCTCCTGGTTCGCGCACATCACCCACGCGGTTCCCTACCAGCAGGGCTTCCCGACGGTGCTGGCACAGGAAGCCGATGTCATCTTCGGCCAGGCCGGCCACTTCATGTTCTACCTGGTCCAGGTGGCCACCGCCCTGATCCTGTTCACCGGCGGGAACACCAGCTTCAGCGGGTTCCCGTTCCTGGCCAGTTTCGTCGCCGAGGACTCCTTCCTCCCCCGCTGGCTGACCAAGCGAGGCCACCGGCTGGTGTTCTCCAACGGCATCATCGTGCTCACGATCGTTTCCCTGAGCCTGCTGTTCATCTTCGGCGCCACGGTCAACGCGCTCATCCCGCTGTATGCGATCGGCGTGTTCACCGGGTTCGCCATGGCCGGTTTCGGCATGGCCAGGTATCACCGGCGGACCAGGGAGCCGGCCTGGAGGCGGCGGCTGGCCATCAACCTGACCGGCGGGATCTATACCGCCATCGTGGTTGCGATCTTCGCGGTGGTGAAGTTCACCGAGGGCGCCTGGGTGATTGTGATCTTGTTCCCCATCCTGGTGTTCGCGTTCATCCGGCTCAACCGGGAGTACCGGATGGAAGCCGAGGTGCTGGAGCGGATCGGCGGCCGCCCCCGTCCCGAACCGACCCTCTACCCGCGGCGCACCGTATACCTGCTGGTGGACAGCTTCGACCTGGCCACGCTGGCGGCGCTGCGGTACGCGCGCAGCCTGCGGCCGACGACGCTGCGCGCGGTGCATTTCGTCATCGACACCGCCCAGGCCGACCTGCTGCGGGAGGAGTGGACGCGGGCCGACCGCGGCGTGGTGCTGGACTTCATCGACTGCCCGGACCGCCGCCTGACCCGGGCCGCGGCCGAACTGGTGAGCAGGGAGGCTGCCCTGCCCGGCACGCACGTCACGGTCGTCCTGCCCCGGCGCAGCTACTCGCCGCTGCTCGGCCGGCTCCTGCACGACCGCACGGCCGACAAGATCGCTGCCGTGGTGAGCCAGATCCCGCATTCGGCGGCGACCATCGTTCCGTTCGACGTCCGCAGCCGGATCGAGGTCATGCACGAGCGGCACGTGACCCTGGAGGCCAGGACGGCTGCACCGGCCGGGGCTGCGGGGGGCACTCCCACCGGGGAAGCCGCGGCGGCCGCCGCGCCCGGTGCGCCGGAGGAGGCGCACGGCATCGCCGCGGCGGAGGGTGCCGAGAACCTGCCGCCGGTGATCGCCGCGCCGC
>DPMS01000563.1 GCA_003541285.1 Actinomycetota bacterium | reverse complement strand
CGCCTGTCACTGGTGAGCCTTTCTCGCTGCGGGCCGGCAATTTCTCATGTCTGCCGCCATCTGGGCCTGGCTAAGTCTGGGAGCTGATCTCTTTGATGAAGCGCACCGTGCCAGCCGGGGTGAGGGCTTCGGCGCTGAGGCGGTTCATCACTTCCAGGTAGTGGTCCACATCCGCGCGCGCTTCCAGGTACAGGGCGCTGGTGAGCTGCTCGATGTAGACCACGTCGGGCAGGTCCGGCTCCTCGAACCGCAAGATGGTGAACGAGCCGCCCGCCGCTGCGTGACCGCCGTGACCGAACGGCACGACCTGGAGGGTGACCTGGGGCAGCGCGGCAACCTCGGCCAGGCGGTGCAGCTGGCCGCGCATCACTGTGCGGCCGCCCACCGGGCGGCGCAGCACCGCTTCGTCCATGACCGACCACAGCCGGGGCGGATCGGGGCCTGCCAGCAACTCCTGGCGTCTCATGCGCAGGCTCACCCGGCGGTCAATCTCCGTCGCGGGTGCCGCCTTATCGCCAAGTACGGTGACCGCCCGCGCATAATCCTCAGTCTGGAACAGGCCATGCACGAACTGCAGCTCAAAGGTGCGGATAACCGAGGCGGCTGTCTCCAGCCCCAGATATACCTCGAACCAGTCAGGAAGAATGTCGCTGTACCTCGCCCACCAGCCCGGGGTGCTGGCCTGCCGGCCTAGCTCCAGCATCCTGGCCCGCGTCTGCTCGTCGGTGACGCCGTACAGGGTGAGCAGGTCGGCCACATCCCGTTCCTTGAAGCTCACCCGCCCGTTCTCCATACGGCTGATCTTGGACCGGGACGCCCGGATCTCATAGCCCGCCCGGTCGGTCATGATCCCGGCTGCCTCGCGAAAGCGGCGCAACTGGCTGCCCAGCAGCATCCGCAAGACGGTGGCGTCGGCCCGTGGCCCCCCGAACAGACCGTCGGCAGGCTCGGCTCCTGGCTCGACCGTATCCATCCTCGCTCCCAAACTGATCAACGCCAAGCACCCGCTCCCGGTGCGTGCCGCGCGGTAACCGGGCACCGTCTCACGCGCCCGGCATGCGTGCCACAAGTCACCACGGCCAGAAGAGACCGGCGCGCGCCACACGGGCGTCGCGGCGGCCTTTCAGGGCAATCCCAGTCATAGCACGGCCCCGCCGCTCAGGTACAGGTCGCCGCTATTTGCCAAAGCGGCAGATGCGCCCGCAGTGGACATCGCCGGACATCCGCTCGCGGGTTCAGCCTTCACCCTCGGCGGGCCGGGCGGCGTGCCTCTTGCGGCCGAGGACAAAGTAGGCGGCAGGCCCGACGAAGTTGACGAAGGCGAGCCCTGCCCATACCGGCTTGGGGCCCCTGATCTGCTCCCGCGGCCGGCGGCGGATATCGATCAGGGCTGCGGCCAGCAACGCGAACTGTACTGCGACCGACACCACCAGCATCCGCCGCTGTGCCAGTTGCATATCCGCCCATCGCCGTGTGGCCATCTGCCCTCCCGGACGGTATGCCNNACGGTATGCCCTCCCGGACGGGACACTCCGCCGTCCCGGGAGGCCGTCCCAGGAGGTGATACTCACCAGCCTAGACACCCGCAGAGCGGAAGATCCGGGCGGTGTGCTCATGGCCTCAGCATGGCCGCCGCGCCCTGGGTGGCCCGTGTCCGGCCAGGCCAGGGCACTGGTCACGCTCAGTACCATGAAGAGAAGCGCTGACTGCGACTCCCGGTGACGGGCGCTCAATAAGAGAACCCTTAATCGGCTGTCGCCTTCACCGGAGGTAGCAATTACAGTCAGCCTGGGACAGTAGTACCGGCCGGAAGGTGCCTGAAGATGAGTCGCGAGCCGGATGAGACCCTGGAAGTGCTTCGCGGGGTGTGGAGCGCGCAGGGGCAGACCGCCGCGGACCTCGACGAGACTGCTGGCGAGGGAAAGTCCTGCAAGAGGATGGCCAGCGTCGGCTTCAATGAGATGGCCGGCGACAACACTGACCTGCGCACCGCCTGGCGGGCCAGGCTCGAGCGCGAGGGCAAGCTGAACCCCGGGGGCGGCAGCCTCGCCGATCTGGTTCTCGGGTCAGCCGAGCCTGGCCGATAACGGGATGCCGGACCCAACGCGGCGCTCGGCCGGCTACCCGGGGAGCGTCAATGAGCTGACGGACATCTTGCGCCAGGGTGGCTACCTTGCCGACCGGGGCCTGGCCACGGCCCTGTACGTGGCCATGTCCCTGCAGCGCCCCATCCTGCTCGAGGGCGAGGTCGGGGTGGGCAAGACCGAGGTCGCCAAGGTCCTCGCCACGGTCTTCGGCCGCAAGCTGATCCGGCTCCAGTGCTACGAGGGCATTGACACCAACCAGGCGCTGTACGAGTGGGACTATACCCGCCAGATGCTCCAGATCAGGGCACTGTCGGAGCACCAGGTCGTCGCAGAGGAAGCGGTCGACAAGCTGTTCGGCCCGAAGTTCCTGCTGGAGCGGCCACTGCTGGCGGCGGTCCGCGCCGGTGATCAGGCGGTGCTGCTGATCGACGAGGTGGACCGCGCCGACGACGAGTTCGAGGCCTTCCTGCTGGAGGTGCTCTCCGACTTCCAGATCAGCATTCCCGAGGTCGGCACCATCAAGGCGCAGAGCCCGCCGCTGGTGGTACTGACCTCCAACCGCACGCGTGAACTGCACGACGCGCTGAAGCGGCGCTGCCTGTACCACTGGATTGGTTACCCGCCCGCCGAGCGTGAGGTGGAAATCGTCCTCATCCGGGAGCCGGGCGTCTCCGAGGTGCTGGCCCGCAAGGTGGTTGCCGCCGTCAACCGGCTGCGCGAGCTGGACCTGGCCAAACCGCCGGGCGTGGCGGAGACGATCGACTGGGCCCGCACCCTGGATCTGCTGGGCGGGACCGGGCTGGACCCGCAACTGGCGCAGGACACACTGGGTGCGGTGGTGAAGGAACGCGACGACCTCGATCTCGTACGCGACAACCTGGAAGAGATCACATCCGGTGCCTGAACGCCCGGGAATGGTCGGGGTGCTGGTGGACTTCGCCCGCGAACTGCGCGCCGAGGGCCTGGCCATCGGCTCCGGGGAGGTCCAGACCTACTGCGAGGCCATGACCTGGCTGGATCCCTCGGACCTGCTGGATCTGTACTGGGCGGGCCGCAGCACGCTGGTCGCCCGGGAGGACCAGCTCGAGACCTACGACGACGTGTTCAGGCGGTTCTTCCTCGGCACCAGCGGCCATCCGGTCTCCGAATTGCTGAACCTCAAGGTGCGCGCGACCGCGGAAAGCCAGGCGGTGCTGGAGGTCCCGATCACCGACCCGGCGGAGGAAGGGCACGAGGAAGAAACCGTGCTCGGCCTGATGGCCTCCGACGTGGACGCGTTGCGGCACAAGGCGTTCGCAGCCTGCACGGCCGAGGAACTGGCGGCGCTGCGTCGGATCATGACCAGGATCCGGCTGACCCCGCCCAGGCGGCGTACCCGGCGTACCCGGCGGGCGAGCGCGGGCCGCACCCCCGATCTGCGCCGGACCATCCGGGCGTCGCTACGCGTGGGCGGCGAGCCAGCAGAGCTGTACTGGCGGCAGCGCAAGGTCAGGTTGCGGCCGCTGATCCTGATCCTTGACATCTCCGGCTCGATGGCCGACTACTCCCGCCATCTCCTCCAGTTCGCGCACACCGCGAAGCACTCGGCCGCCAAGGTGGAGGTTTTCTGCTTCGGGACCCGGCTCACCCGGATCACCGGCGCGCTGGCCCATCGCAGCCCCGACCAGGCGCTGGCGGAGGCCACCAAAGTGGTCTGGGACTGGGAGGGCGGGACCAGGATCGGCGCGTCGCTGGATGCCTTCGTCCGGGACTGGGGCCGCCGTGGCCTGTGCCGCGGCGGAGTGGTGGTCGTCTGCTCCGACGGCCTCGACCGGGGCGACCCGGATGTCCTGGCCACTGCGATGGAACGGCTCTCCCGGCTGTGCCACCGCCTGGTCTGGGTGAACCCGCACAAGGGCGATAACCGGGATTTCCGGCCGAGCACGCTCGGGATGATGGTCGCGGCGGAGCACATCGATCTGATGCTGTCCGGGCACGACCTGAGCAGCCTGGAAGAACTCGCAACGTTGCTGCCTGAATTGAGCTGAACGCGGCGCCGGAACTGAGCTAGGAGACACCGGTGAGATGGAGCGTGGGGATAGAGACCGAGGGGGACCGGGTGCTGTCGCGTGAGGAGGTGGTCGAACTCGCTGATGCGGTGGCCACCAGTTCTGGCATCGCCACCGGGATCGGGACGAACCGCTACGGCGCACAACTGCTCGTGCAGGCCGGCAGCCGGGACGAGGCGATCGCCAAGGCCAGGCAGGAGTTCGGGCGCGCCGTAACGACGGCGGGACTGCCGGTGTACCCGGTCGTTCGGGTCGAGGCCGTCAGCGAGGACGAGGACTCCGGCGAGGACGGATGATCCGGCTGGGCTCGCTGGCCGGCTACCCGTTCGAGGGGCCGCGCCTGCTGGGCGGGTGGACGCCACCGGCCACAGCGGCCGTGTACGCCATCCTCTACAAGCCCGAGCCGGACACCAAGCCCGAGCGGTACGCGGTCATCTACGTCGGCCACTCCGGCGATCTGTCCACCGAACGCTTCCCGTTCCGGCACCCGCGTGCCGCCTGCTGGGTGCGCCGGGCCGGGTCCAAGTGGAAGGTATACATCGCCACGTACGAAGTGCCCGGGGGCGGGCCGGGCCACCGGGAGCAGATCACCCGCGAACTGGCTGCGGTCTACCAGCCCCGCTGTAACACCGAGCAGTACAGCCAGTCCTGGGAGGACCGCTGGATCGGCGAGTACTCGGCGGCGCCCAACACCGGCCCGCTCGCTCCCCGCGGTCCCGATCAGGCGTGACTTCAGGGAAGGCCGGCTATTCGGTATGTAATACGAAGTTTACGGTCGGTCACTGCCGCGTTCGCCGCCCGGGCCGGACCGCAGCCGGCCAGGCACTGAATTCACCAGGCAGGCCAGCGGCGCGGTGAACCGGGCGCTGACCTTGCCGGCCCGGACTCGCCGCCTCGGGGGGCCGGCGAGTCCGGGGGCATTCGTTAGGCGGTGCGGAGTCTTACCGCGGCGGGGCGAAGCCGACCGAATCGAGCAGGCGGGAGCGGCGGGGGCCGGATGCCGGGCGGGCCGGCTCGGGCGGTGCCGGCTCCGCGGGCACGTAGGTGGCCCCGGCGACGATCTCCTCGGCCATCCCGTACAGC
>DPMS01000825.1 GCA_003541285.1 Actinomycetota bacterium | reverse complement strand
GCCGCCCTGCCCGCCGCCCTCGACCAGGTGGCACCGGCGCTGGCCACGGCATCCCCCAGCCAGGAGGCGTGATGCCACGTCATTTCCTCCGCGACGACGACCTGTCCCCGGCCGAGCAGGCGCAGGTGCTGGACCTGGCCGACGCCATGAAGGCAGATCGTTTCGGCCACCGTCCGCTGGCGGGCCCGCGCACGGTCGCGGTGCTGTTCGACAAGCCGTCCACCCGGACCCGGGTGTCGTTCGCGGTCGGCATCGCCGAACTCGGTGGCCAGCCGCTGGTCATCGACGCGCAGGCGTCCCAGATGGGCCGGGGCGAGCCGATCGCCGACACCGCGCACGTGTTCGACCGGCAGGTGGCCGCGATCGTGTGGCGCACGTTCGGCCAGGACCGCGTCGAGGAGATGGCCCGCGCCAGCGCGGTGCCGGTGATCAACGCGCTGACCGATGCCTTCCACCCCTGCCAGGTCCTGGCCGACCTGCAGACCGTCCGCGCCGTCCACGGCGGGCTCGCCGGGCGCACGCTCACCTTCCTCGGCGACGGCTCCAGCAACATGGCCCACTCCTACCTGCTCGGCGGGGCTACCGCCGGCCTGCATGTCCGCATCGCCGCACCGGCGCAGTTCTGCCCCGATCCGCAGGTGCTCGCGGACGCCGGGGCGATCGCGTCCGCGACCGGCGGCTCGGTGACGGTATCCGCCGACCCCAAGGCGGCCTGCGCGGACGCTGACGTGCTCGCCACCGACGTGTGGACCTCCATGGGCCAGGAGGGCCAGGAAGGGTCGCGGTCCGCCGCGATGGCCGCGTTCTGCCTGGATGAGGAGAAGCTGGCGCTGGGCCGGGCCGGCTGCGTGGTCCTGCACTGCCTGCCGGCCCACCGGGGTGAGGAGATCACCGCCGCGGTACTGGACGGCCCGGCCAGCGTGGTCTGGGATCAGGCCGAGAACCGGCTGCACGCGCAGAAGGCGCTGCTCGCCTGGCTGCTGGAGCGTTCGGGGTGACAGCGGTGAACCCGATGACCAAGGCCGCGCGGCAGGCGCAGATCGCCGACATCCTCACCCGCAGCCGGGTGCGGTCGCAGGAGGAACTCGCCGAACTGCTCGCGCAGCGCGGCGTGCGGGTCGCTCAGGCAACGCTCTCCCGTGACCTGGACGAACTGGGTGCGGTCCGGCTCCGGGGGAGCAGCGGCAGCCTGGTGTACGCGCTGCCCGGCGAGCCGGGCGGCCCGGGCTCACGGCCCGGCGGCGTGGCCGCCGGTGAAGGCCACAGCGGCTCCTGGCGGGCGACGCCGGTGGGCGTGCGGGGCGGGCTCGGCCCACGCGGGCTGGGCGGCCACAGCAGGCTGTTCGCCGACGCGGCGGACCAGCCGGACCGGCTGGCCAGGGTCGCGGCGGACCTGCTGCTCAGCGCGGAGGCGAGCGCGAACCTGGTGGTCCTGCGCACCCCGGCCGGGGGAGCCCAGCTGCTCGCCTCGGCGATCGACCATGCCGGCTGGGCGTCCATCCTCGGCACGGTGGCCGGTGATGACACAGTGCTGGTGATCAGCAGGGACCCGGCCGGCGGGGATCAGGTGGCGCAGGCACTGCTCCGGCTCGCGGAACGGCGGGTGTAGCCGGATGTGGCCGCACACGGCTGCCGTCGCAGCCCCTTCCGCACACTGCCGCTGCGGGACGCAACGTCCTGTGGCTAACACAAGGGATATGTCATGACACAACGAGTGGTACTCGCATATTCGGGCGGCCTGGACACCTCGGTCGCCATCGGCTGGATCGCCGAGCAGACCGGCGCCGAGGTCATCGCCGTGGCGATCGACGTGGGCCAGGGCGGCGAGGACATGACGGTGATCCGCGAACGGGCACTGGCCTGCGGCGCCAGCGCTGCCGAGGTGGTGGACGCACGGGAGGAGTTCGCGGCCGGGTACTGCCTGCCGGCGCTCAAGGCGAACGCCCTCTACATGGACCGCTACCCGCTTGTCTCGGCCCTTTCGCGGCCGCTGATCGTCGAGCACCTGGCCCGGGTGGCCCGCCAGCACGGCGCGGACACGGTGGCGCACGGGTGCACCGGCAAGGGCAACGACCAGGTCAGGTTCGAGGTGGGCCTGGCCAGCCTCGCCCCCGGGGTGAGCGTGCTGGCCCCGGTCCGCGACTCCGGCATGACCAGGGACAAGGCGATCGCCTTCGCGGAGGAGAAAGGGCTCCCGATCGACGTGACGTCCCGGTCGCCCTACTCAATCGACCAGAACCTGTGGGGCCGCGCGGTGGAGACCGGGCACCTGGAGGACATCTGGAACGCGCCGTGGGAGGACGTCTACGACTACACCGCTGATCCGGCGGTGCCCCGTGACCCTGACGAGCTGGTGCTGACATTCGCCGAAGGGATCCCGGTCGCGATCGACGGCCGCTCGCTGTCACCGCTGGCGATCATCACCGAACTGAACGCCAGGGCCGGGGCGCAGGGGGTCGGCAGGCTGGACCTGGTTGAGGACAGGCTGGTCGGGATCAAGAGCCGGGAGGTCTACGAGGCACCCGGCGCGATCGCCCTGATCACGGCCCACCAGGAACTCGAGAACGTCTGCGTGGAGCGGGATCTGGCCCGGTTCAAGCGCCAGGCCGAGCAGCGCTGGAGCGAGCTCGTCTACGACGGCCTGTGGTTCTCACCGCTCAAGTCCGCGCTGGATGTGTTCATGAACGAGGCCTCGCGGCACGTCACCGGCGACATCCGGCTGCGGCTGCACGGGGGGCGGCCGGTCGTCACCGGCCGGCGCAGCCCGGTCTCGCTGTATGACTACGAACTGGCCACCTACGATACGGGCGACACCTTCGACCAGGCACTGGCCAAGGGGTTCGTGGAACTGTGGGGCCTGCCCAGCAAGATCGCCGCGATGCGGGAGCACAAGTCCGGAAGCTGAGCCGCCGTTGGGGAAGCTGAACCCGCGGGAAGCTGAACCGCCGTGCTCAGGGCTGCCGTTTTCATGGCAGTATCCGTGCGCTGGGACGATGGACGTGAGAGGAACCCGGTGGGAGAGCAGGAGCGGAAGCCGACGAGGTTGTGGGGAGGCCGGTTCGAGTCCGGACCGGCGGAGGCACTCGCGCGGCTGTCAGTCAGCGTGCAGTTCGACTGGCGGCTGGCCCCCTATGACCTGCTGGCATCCGCCGCCCACGCGCGGGTGCTGCACCGGGCCGGGCTCCTCGACAACGACGAACTCACCCGCATGCTGGCGGCCCTGGACAGCCTGGGGCACGCCTGCCGCAGCGGCGGCTTCCGTCCCTCGGCCAGCGACGAGGACGTGCACACGGCGCTGGAACGCGGGCTGCTGGAGCGGGTCGGCTCACTCGGCGGCAAGCTGAGGGCCGGCCGCAGCCGCAATGACCAGGTCGCCACCGATCTGCGCCTGTATCTGCGCGACCACGCCCGCCTCATCGTCTCGCGGGTGGTCGAGCTGCAGACCGCCCTGCTCGGCCAGGCGGCCGGGCACCTGGACACCCCGGCGCCGGGCATGACCCACCTGCAGCACGCCCAGCCGGTGGTGTTCGCTCACCAGTTGCTCGCGCACGCCCACGCGCTCGCCCGCGAT
This sequence comes from Actinomycetota bacterium, assembly GCA_003541285.1. Lineage (GTDB taxonomy): Bacteria > Actinomycetota > Actinomycetes > Streptosporangiales > Streptosporangiaceae > UBA9676. Next base: position 2,012 of record DPMS01000825.1, on the reverse strand, counting down.
ATCAGCCGCCTGCGCGACTGGGACCGGCGGGCGGCGGTGTCGCCGCTCGGCTCGGGAGCGCTGGCTGGCTCGTCGCTGCCGCTTGACCCGCAGGCGGTTGCCGCCGAACTCGGCTTCGCCGCCGCCGCGGCCAACTCGATGGACGCGGTGAGCGACCGTGACTTCGCGGCTGAGTTCTGCTTCGCGGCGGCCCTGCTCGGGGTGCACCTGTCCCGGCTGGGTGAGGAGATCGTGCTCTGGTCTTCACAGGAGTTCGCCTGGGTGGAGATCGACGACACCTACGCGACCGGGTCCTCGATCATGCCGCAGAAGAAGAACCCCGATGTGGCGGAGCTGGCCCGGGGCAAGGCAGGGCGGCTGATCGGCGGCCTCACCGGGCTGCTCACGACCCTCAAGGGCCTGCCGCTNNGAACTTCTCGTCCGGCGGGGCGTGCCGTTCCGCGAGGCACACGAGGTGGTGGGACATCTGGTGGTGTGGTGCCAGGTGCACGACTGTGACCTGCCTGATGTGAGCGACGAGGATCTGGCCAGGATCTCGGCCCAGCTCACACCGGACGTGCGCGAGGTGCTGTCGGTGCCGGGCGCGCTGGCAGCGCGGAAGGCTTACGGCGGGACCGCCCCGGAGCGGGTGGCCGAGCAGCTCGCCGCGTTGCAGGCGGTGGTGGATGAGGACGCTGCCTGGGCGGCGGGCTGACACCGGGACTGGCTGGACAGGAGCGATCACGTGCTGGGCGGACACGACCTGGGGGCCGCTGGCGCGCTGCTGACGCGTGAGTTCTTCGCGCGGCCCGCGCTGGATGTGGCGCACCGGCTACTGGGGTGTGTGCTGGAGCACCAGACCGCCGACGGCCTGGTCGCCGTCATGCTGACCGAGGTCGAGGCCTACGAGGGGTCGGCCGACCCGGCGTCGCACGCCTACCGGGGCCGCACCGCGCGCAACGCGGTCATGTTCGGCCCCCCCGGCCACGCGTACGTGTACTTCACCTACGGCATGCATTTCTGCGTGAACCTGGTCTGCCTGCCGGAGGGGACGGCGTCCGCCGTCCTGCTGCGGGCCGGCCGGGTGGTCGAGGGCGCTGCGCTGGCAGCCGCCCGGCGGGCCGCGAGCCGCAACGGGAGTGTGGCCGGGGGCGCGCCGCGCACGGTCGCGGACCGGGAACTGGCCCGGGGGCCGGCCAGGCTGTGCCAGGCGCTCGGCATCGACCGGGCTCTCGATGGCGCCGATGTATGCGACCCGGCCAGCCCGCTGCGGGTCCGGTCCGCCCGCTCGGCGCGGGGTGGGCCGGCTACCCCGCCCATCAGCCGGGGCCCCAGGGTCGGGGTCAATTCGGGTGCGCAGCGCCCGTGGCGATTCTGGCTGACCGGTGACCCTACCGTGTCGCCGTACCGGCCGCACGTGCCGCGGGTCCGGCCGAAACCGGTTTGGGCTCCGGATCGGAGCGATGGGACGATGCAGCAGTGAGCGACATACTCGGCGAGCTGAGCTGGCGTGGCCTGATCGCGCTCTCCACCGACCCCGACGAGCTGCGCAAAGCGCTGGATCCTGGGCCGGTCACCGCCTACGGCGGGTTCGATCCGACCGCGCCCGGGCTGCACATCGGGAACCTGGTCCTGTTGCTCACCCTGCGCCGCCTGCAACTGGCCGGGCACCGGCCGATCGGCCTGGTCGGAGGGGCCACCGGGCTGATCGGGGATCCGAGTGGCAAGTCGGCGGAGCGGGTGCTGAACCCGCGTGAGGTGGTCGCGCAGTGGGTGGAACGGATCCGGGGCGAGGTGTCACGCTTCCTCGACTTCGACCCTGGGCCCTCGGGCGCGCTGCTCGTCAGCAATCTGGACTGGACCGAGCACCTGTCGGCGCTGGAGTTCCTGCGTGATGTCGGCAAGCACTTCCCGGTCAACCAGATGCTCTCGCGGGAGTCGGTGAAGGCGAGGCTGGAGGCGGGCGGGATCAGCTACACCGAGTTCAGCTACCAGATCCTGCAGGCTTACGACTACCTGGAACTGCACCGGCG
>DPMS01000827.1 GCA_003541285.1 Actinomycetota bacterium | reverse complement strand
GGGCCCGGGGCCGGGACCCGCCACGGCTTGGCGCCGTCTGGCGGATCCCGGCCATCCCGTGCCCCGCTGTCATCGCCGGTCAGCGAGCGCGGGCCGGTGCTCGCAGCAGCGGTGCGGCGAGACAGATCCCGGCCGCCCCAGCCACCAGCGGGACGAGCCCGACCAGGGCGAGCACCAGGCCACCGAAGCCGCCGGTAACCCCGCCCGCCACGATCAGCGCGGCCCCCGCCAGTCCACGGGCGATCCGCCCCCCTGGCGAGTTCATCAGCCGGACGATCCTCATCGCGAACCTCCCCAGTGAAATACCCCCATGGGTATATCCGTCAAAAACGGCAACCTCCGGAAATCCACCGTCATTCCCGGCCGCGGCGGCCGCGACGTCCAAAGGCCAGCCGTACCCGGAACGGGCCACCGGATCCAGCGCCGGCCCGGGCTTCCGGGCGCGGGTTCAGCGGCGGACCCGGCCACCTGGGGTGACCTCCCGTGCCCTTTTCGGGACCGGCATGTCAGGTGCCGGCCGAGGGCTGGCAGGCGGCAGCGCATGGGCAGCGGCCTGCCGTGGCCTGGCTTCGTGGTGCTGATCGGCGGGATGCTGCTCCACCGTGCCGCGGTGGCACGCCCTGGCGTATACCCGCCGGGGTATTTGCGCGCAGGGACCTTCGTCAGCTATCTTCGGGACCAACGTCACATACCCCCCAGGGTATCTTAGGAGGTCTTGGTGGTCCCCGAAGTTGATCTGGCAACGTTCGCCGCGGCGCATGCCGATGGCGCGGTCGTCATCGACGTGCGCGAACCCTACGAGTACGTCGCAGGGCATGTCCCCGGAGCGAGGCTGGTCCCGCTGGCCCGGCTGCCGCACCACGCGGGCGAGCTGCCGGCCAGGGAGCCGGTGTATGTGATTTGCGCGTCCGGGAACCGCAGCTGGACCGCGGCGCAGTTCCTGGCCGGGCGCGGCATCGACGCCAAGTCCGTCATCGGCGGCACCGGGGACTGGATGGCCAGCGGGCTGCCGGTCGTTCGCGGAGCGCAGGAGAACGTCGCATGACCCCGGCCTATCAGGCCAGCACCAGCAAGGGAGACGCGAGGGCAGCCGCGATCGAGATCATCGCCGTCGACACGCCGACGCTGGGCGACCGCAGCTACCTGGCCCACGACGGGAACGCCGCGGTCGTGATCGACCCGCAGCGCGACATCGACCGTGTGCTGGACCTGGCCGGCCGCCGCGGGGTCACCATCACCCACGTGTTCGAAACCCACCTGCACAACGACTACGTGACCGGCGGGCTCGCGCTGGCAGCGGCCACCGGGGCTGCCTACCACGTCAATGCCGCCGACTCGGTGGCCTTCGACCGGGTACCGGTCTCCGACGGGGACGTCATCGAGGTCAGCTCATCGCTGCGGGTGCGGGTGCTGGCCACCCCCGGCCACACCTTCACCCACCTGTCCTACGTGCTGGAGGCCACCGGGCAGCCGCCGGTGGTCTTCACCGGCGGGTCGCTGCTGTACGGCTCCACCGGAAGACCCGACCTGCTCGGCGCGGCTCACACCGGCGCGCTGGCACGCGCCCAGTACGCCTCTGCGCACCGGCTCGCGGCCGAGCTTCCGGAGGAGACGGCGGTCTACCCGACGCACGGCTTCGGCAGCTTCTGCTCGGCCACCCAGTCCGAGGGCGGCTCCTCGACCATCGGGCAGGAGCGGCGGCTCAACCCGGCGCTGACGCAGGGCGAGCAGGAGTATGTGGAGACGCTGCTCGCCGGGCTTGACGCCTACCCCGCCTACTACGCGCACATGGGCCCGGCCAACGCGGCCGGACCCCCGGGCGCGGACATGTCCGCGCCCGGCCGCGCGGACGCGACGGAACTGCGGCGGCGCATCCAGGCCGGGGAATGGGTGGTGGACCTGCGCACCCGGACCGCGTTCGCGGCCGGGCACGTCGCCGGCACGTTCAGTTTCCCGCTGGACGGCAGTTTCGCCACCTACCTTGGCTGGCTGATCCCCTGGGGCACCCCGCTGACCCTGCTCGGCGAAACCCCGCACCAGGTCGCTGACGCCCACCGGGAACTGGTGCGGATCGGCATCGACCGGCTGGCGGCGGCGGGCACCGGCAGCCCGGCCGAGTGGGCCGACGGGCAGCCACTGCGCAGCTTCCCGGTCGCGGATTTCGCCAGCCTGGCCGCGGTCCGCCACCACCGTCCCGTCCTCGTGCTGGACGTGCGCCGGAACCTGGAATGGGCCGAGTCGCACATCGACGGCGCCGTGCACATCCCGCTGCATGAACTGCTGGCCCGTCTCGGCGAGGTGCCCGAGGGTGAGGTCTGGGTGCACTGCCGCAGCGGTTACCGGTCCTCGGTCGCCGCGTCCATCCTCGACGCCGCGGGCCGGACCGTCGTTGCGGTCGATGACGAGTTCGACCACGCGGCCGGAGCCGGCCTTCCCCTGGCCAGCGGCGCAGCGGCGGGGATGGCGGCATGAGCGGCTGGCTGAGCCGGCTGTTCCCGGCGCGGCCCAAGGTGGGCCCGGAGCAGGCCCGGGAGCTGCTGGACCAGGGCGCGATCCTGCTAGACGTGCGGGAGGACGCCGAATGGCGGGCCGGGCACGCGCCCAAAGCCCGGCACATCCCACTGAGCCGGCCTCCGGCCCGCCTGCGGGATGTGCCGCCGAACCGCACCGTGGTGACCGTGTGCCGGTCCGGCGCCCGGTCCGCCCGGGCCGCCCGGGCCGCCTGGGCTACGCCGGGCGCGGGCCGGCCGGCTGGTAGCGAGCGACCGAGAAGGCCAGCAGCAGCGGGATGTCCACGGCGAAGATGGCCAGCATCAGGGTGAGCACGGTCAGCAGCCGGCCCGGCGTGTGGTCCAGGAC
>DPMS01000034.1 GCA_003541285.1 Actinomycetota bacterium | reverse complement strand
CGCCCTCTCCGACGTCTACGCGGTCGGCGGTGAGCCGCTGGTCGCACTGAACCTGCTCGGCTGGCCGCGGGGCAAGCTGCCCGCCGAACTGGCGGGCGAGGTGCTGCGCGGCGGGCTGGACGCCGCCCAGGCGGCGGGCTGCCTGGTGGCGGGCGGGCACAGCATCGACGATCCGGAGCCGAAGTACGGGATGGCGGTGACCGGCCTGGCCGACCCCGCCGCACTGCTGCGGATCGACGCAGGTACGCCGGGCCTGCCGCTCAGCCTGACCAAGCCGATCGGCAGCGGCGTCCTCAACTCCTGGCACAAGGCGACAGGGAACCCGCACCCCGCGGCGGTGGAGGTCATGACCACCCTGAACGCGGCGGCCAGCCGGGCGGCCCTGGCCGCCGGGGTGACCTGCGCGACCGACGTCACCGGGTTCGGCCTGCTCGGCCATCTGTTCAAGCTGGCCAGGGCGAGCGGTGTCAGCGCGGTGATCGACTACCGGGCGGTACCGCTGATCGAGGGCGCCGAGCAGGCGGTGCGCGGCGGCTACATCCCGGGCGGGAGTCGGCGGAACCTGGACTGGGTGGCGCCGCACGCGGACTTCGGCGCGCTGGCCGAGGAGGACCTGCTGCTGCTGGCCGACGCGCAGACCTCGGGTGGCCTGCTGATCGCCGGCGAGATCCCGGGCGCCCCGGTAATCGGCGAACTGCGCCCCAGGCAGGATGCCACCATCATCGTCCGCTAGCCCACGGGCTAACCTCGTCAGCATGGCCACTGGAACCGAGCACCTTGCCCCCGGGCTGCACGAGTACCTTGTCGCCCACAGCACCCCGCCCGATGGCCTGCTGCGGGACCTGATCGCGGAGACCGCCGAGCGTTTCCCCGGCAACGTCATCCTGCAGATCGGGCCGGAACAGGGCACGTTCATGACGATGCTGGCCGGGCTGATGGGCGCCCGCCAGGTGATCGAGGTCGGCACCTTCACCGGGTACTCCTCGATCTGCCTGGCCCGCGGAATGGCGCCGGATGGCAGGCTCATCTGCTGCGACATCAACCCCGAATGGACCTCGCTGGCCCGCACCTACTGGCAGAAGGCGGGCCTGGCCGACCGGATCGAACTGCGCCTCGGCCCGGCCCTGGACACCCTGCGCTCGCTGCCCGCGCAGGCGTCATTCGACCTCGCGTTCATCGACGCCGACAAGACCGGCTACACCGGCTACTGGGAGGAGATCGTGCCGCGGGTGCGCCCCGGCGGCATGATCGTCGTGGACAACACGCTCCTGCACGGCCGGATCTTCCTCGCCGACCCGGACCCCGATGCGCTGGCGATCAGGCAGTTCAACGAGCACGTCCTCGCCGACCAACGGGTGGTGCTGGCGATGCTGCCGGTCGGCGACGGCCTCACCCTGGCCCGGGTGCGGTGATGCGGCAGGTCCCGCTCGGGCGCCAGGGCCTGGTCACATCCCGGCAGGGGCTGGGCTGCATGGGCATGTCGGAGTTCTACGGCCCCGGCGACGAGGCAGAGTCGCTGGCCACCATCGGCCGGGCGCTGGAACTCGGCGTCACCCTGCTCGACACCGCCGACATCTACGGCCCGTACCGCAACGAGGAACTCCTGGGCCGGGCAATCGCTGGCCGGCGGGACCAGGTCGTGCTGGCCACCAAGTTCGGCATCGTGCGCGACCCGGCCGACCCGTCGTTCCGCGGCCTCAACGGCACCCCCGGCTATGCGCGGCGCGCCTGTGAGGCTTCGCTGCGGCGGCTCGGCACCGACCACATCGACCTCTACTACCTGCACCGGGTCGACCCGAAGACGCTCATCGAGGACACCGTCGGCGCCATGGCGGAACTCGTCGCGCAGGGCAAGGTCCGCTATATCGGCCTGTCCGAGGCGGGCCCGGACACGATCCGGCGGGCCCATGCCACCCACCCGCTCACGGCGGTGCAGACCGAGTACTCGCTGTGGGCCAGGCACGTCGAGGCGGCCATCCTGCAGGTCCTGCGCGAACTCGGCATCGGGCTGGTGCCCTACAGTCCGCTGGGCCGCGGGTTCCTGGCCGGCAGCGTGCGCTCGGCCGGCCAGCTCGCCGCCGGTGACTTCCGCCGCCACCAGCCCCGCTTCCAGGACGGCAACCTGGTGCACAACCTCGACATCCTCGCCGCCATCGAGCGCGTCGCGCAGCGCCATTCCCTCACCCCCGCCCAGGTGGCGCTGGCCTGGGTGCATGCCCAGGGCGAGGACCTGGTTCCCATCCCCGGCACGAAACGGCGGGCCTATCTCGAGCAGAACGTTGCCGCCCTCGACGCCCGGCTCACCAGCGACGACATGGCTGAACTGGAGTCCGCCGGGCAGGCCCACGGCGCACGCTACCCGGACATGTCAGCCATCGAGGAGTGAGCCGGGGGCCCGCCCGGGGGCGCAAAGCTAGGACCACAACTTCGCCTTCTGCGGCCCCAGCTCCGGTGTGCCTCCGCCACAATGACCAGATGGGCGCCACTACCAACCCGGTCTATCTGCGGGTGCTGGAGGATCTGCGGGCACAGATCCGTGACGGGGTGCTGGAGCCCGGGGCCCGGGTGCCGTCCCGGAACGCGATCATCGCCCGGTACGGGGTCGGCGAGACCGCGGCCAAGCACGCGCTGCAGGTGCTCACCTCTGAGGGGCTGATCGAGGCGAGGGCGGGTTCGGGCTCCTACGTCCGTGCCGTCCCGGCCACCTGCTACCTCGAGCATGACCGGCCACACTTCCCCGGATCGCCGTTCGGCCTGGCGGAGGGCCGGGCGGTCATGTCCTGGGAGCATCAGACGCAGCAGCTGCACCCACCCCGCCACGTGGCACGGCGGCTCGGCCTGGCCGAGGACGGCCTGGTCACCATGACCAGGTACCTGCTCAGCGCCGGCGGCAGCCCGGTCCAGCTGGCGACGAGCTATGAACCAGCATCGCTGACCGCCCACAGCGCGGCCGCCTTCCCGGAGGAGGGCCCGTTCGCCGGGCGCGGGGTGGTGGAGCGGATGCGCACCGCCGGGCTGGCCGTCGACCAGGTGGTGGAGGACATCTCGGTCCGGCCCAGCCTGTCCGCGGAGGCCGCCTCGCTGGAGATGCCGCCCGGCACGCCCGTGCTGATCGTGGTACGTGACCACCGGGTGGGCCAGCGCGTGGTCGAGACCAGCGAGATCGTGGTCTGCGCCGACCGGTTCATCCTGCGCTACCGGATCCCGGTCAGCCCCGGTACCGGCGTCCTGGCCGGTGACTCCGCCATCGCTGCGCCGGCCGGCGCGGTCGTGCCCGCATGATCCGCCCGGCGCGGACGGCCGACATCGGGGTGATCCACCAGCTGATCCGGGATCTGGCCGCCTATGAGCGCGGGCTGCACGAGGTCACCGCGGCCGAGGACGACCTGCGTGCGGCGCTGCTGGCGCCGCAGCCGTCACTGTTCGCTCACGTCGCGGAGGAAGACGGCCAGGTCGTGGGCTTCGCGCTCTGGTTCCTCAGCTACTCCACCTGGGCCGGCCGGCATGGGATCTACCTGGAAGACCTGTACGTCATGCCGCAGTGGCGCGGGCACGGGCACGGCAAGGCCCTGCTCGCGCAGCTGGCCAGGATCTGCGTGGAGCGCGGGTACGGGCGGCTGGAATGGTCGGTGCTGGACTGGAACTCCCCCGCCCGCGGCTTCTACGAGTCGCTGGGCGCGGTGGCGATGGACGAGTGGACGGTACACCGGCTGACCGGGCCCGCCCTGCAAGAGCTGGCCGGGGTCACGCCGCGCTGACTTAGCTTGCCGTTCAGCCCGCGGGCAGCTGGATCCGATGTGCCTCTCCATTAGAAATATGACATCAATACGACTAAGAATTAGCTTTTCCGAGGCGGCCCAAACAATGACTTCGCATGCTGCACGAGCGGTGATAGTTGCTCCGTTATAGTCGACCGCATTTCAGACCGGATTCGTTCACACGTTTCCCGCTCACGCGCTCGGTACAGATCAGCCTTATAGTCCAGCAGCGGCTGCGGGGGCACAGCAAGGCCGTGGCCCTCATATTCTTCGATAATCATCGCACGCACCTCCTCGCGACTCCGGCCAGGTGCGCTCGCCGACAATACGCGGTGAATCTCACGCCGCGCACGGTGCTCCTCCAATGCATGCCGGACAACGTCAAAAGCCACTGCCGCCGGACTTTCTGACTGAGTTCCAGCTGTATCGCGGCCCAGCCGGCTCTGATCGTGCATTGCGATCATTCCTGGGCACGTGCAAGCTTCCGGCGTTACTGTGAGCAGCGCATCTCGAGCCAGTTCGCAGTCGTGATGACAGGAGCAACGGCAGAGGTAAAATGGCGCTGGCACTCCGGGATACGAACCACCGTGGACGTGCCGGCAATCGCCGTGGTGCTCGCTCACACACTCCGATGAGACAAACCGATCTGACCAGTTGTTCGCCACTCCACTACACCTCGCCTGGCTTGCAGTCCTTTCTAGTTTAGACCGCGCGCCCCAGGGCTGTGGTCATTCTCGGATGGTGAGACGCCGCAGGCTGGACGGCTGGTAACGATGTGGCTGGCGCCACTGGGCCGCACGCACCCCTGCCAGGACCCTCGCAGGCCACGGCCTCATACTGAGCATGACCACAGCCCTGCCGCGTGCCCGAGCCAAGAGCTAGTGTCCTGGATCTTTGGTTCGCTGCAAAAGTCGGCCGAGCGATTCGAGTATTTCTTCCGCAGTCTTCGTCCAGATAAATGGTTTGGGGTCCTCGTTCCATTTATCTGCCCAGGCAAGGATGTCCTTCTCGAGCTGCCTGACGGACTTGTGCACGCCGCGGCGCAGCACTTTCCCGGTCAAGAGCCCGAACCAGCGTTCTACCTGGTTCAGCCAGGACGAGCTGGTCGGAGTGAAATGAATCGTGAACCTCGGGTGCTTAGCCAGCCATTCCTGGACAGCCGGGGTCTTATGTGTCGCGTAATTGTCCGCGACGATGTGGATCTGCAGGACATGCGGCTCGCCGCCAGGCTGGTCCGGTTCTGCCAGCTGGGGTACGTGCTTGTCGATCTCCTCCAGGAACTTTATCCATTCCTTCGCGCGGTGGCTTTTGTAGGTTTTCGCGATCACCAGGCCGGTCGCGATGTCAAACGCCGCGAACAGGTCAACGGTGCCGTGCCGGACATAGTCATGCGTCCGCTTCTCGGGCATGCCGGGCATCATCGGCAGTACCGGCTGGGACCGGTCAAGCGCCTGGACCTGGGACTTCTCGTCCGCGCACAGCACAACCGCGTGCTCGGGCGGATTCAGGTACAGGCCCACGACATCGTAGACCTTCTCCACGAACAGCGGATCGGATGACAGCTTGAACGTATCGGCCACGTGCGGCCTAAGGGGGAAAGCCTTCCAGATCCGGCCGGTGGGAGACCGGGACAA
>DPMS01000020.1 GCA_003541285.1 Actinomycetota bacterium | reverse complement strand
GCTAGGCGCCGGGCAGATCCCGGCCGGTGCACACGTCCAGCAGCCTGATCCGGGTGGCCTGCAGGCGCCGCGCCACCACCGCGATCATGCGCTGGGTGAACTGGTACCCGAACTCGGGATCGGTCTCGCAGTGCTGGCGGACGGCCCCGGCGTCCAGCTGGAATACCTCGGTCGGCTGGACGGCGACGGCTCCGAACTGCCACTGGTACGGCGGGAAGAACCAGGACACGCCCACCATCTCGCCCCGGCCGATGGTCTCCACCACAACTCGGCCGGCGCCGGGCACCCGCAGGTCGAGCGCGACCTGCCCGGCCCGGATCAGCCAGAAGTGCTGGGCAACGCCGCCCGCCTCGAAGAACCTGTGCCGGGCCGGGACGGTGGCCAGCGAGGTCACATCGGCCAGGTAGGCCAGGTGATGCACGGGCATGCCGCGGAAGAACTGATGACCGGCGAGGGCCGGTGCCACGACATCGGTCATGCCGTCACTTCCCTCCACAGTTCTCACAGACCGGTGCTCCGGAGCCGGCGGCCGGTGACGTCGGTGGGGACGAGCCTGATGTAGGTGTCCCGCTCCCCCGCCGCCCATGGGCGGACGCCCAGCGCCTTGACCTGCTCCAGTTCGGCAGCCGCGGTCACCCGGTGGGCCCGGCCGCTGGCCAGCACGCTCCATCCCTCACCGAGCACTTCGTCGATGTGGTCCACCTCGATGGACACCCGCCGCTGCTCCGCGCGGGTGGCGATGGTGGTCCACGCGTGCGTGCGGAACACGATGTCATCGCCCAGCATCTTGTAGTTCACCGGGACGGCGACCGGCCCCCGGGTGTCGACGAACACGAACCGCCCGATTCCTTGCCCGCCCAGATAGGCCCGGCATTCCGCAGGGCTCAGGGTCTCCAGGGCGGGGCGGGTGTCCGGCCGGGTCTGCCCCGGTGGGAGATCGAGGCCTGCCCCCGCGAGTTCACGGCTGCTGGTCCCGAGCGCCGCCGCGAGGCGGGCCATGGTGGCCGGTGTTGGCGTGGCGTCGGGATCGCCCTCGAGATAGGTGAGATAGGTGACGGCCATCCCGGCACGCCCCGCGACTTCCTCTGGGCTCAGCCCGGCGTGCTGCCGGTGCTCGCGTATCCGCCTGCCCAGGTCCGTCCCGCCGTGACGGGTAGCGCCCATTGGTCCCACCTGCTCTCCCAGGAGTCCCCCGTGACCGCTGAAGGTGCTTACCCCGGCCGCCATGGTGGCGCGGCGCCCATGGCCCGCCCACCCGGCGGGTGGTTCACCTCTTTCCCGCATTCAGCATCGTCACGCTCCCCGCGCCGGCGGCAGGGCCGATCAGGGTGCCGGGAGCGGACCTTGGTCCCTGTGCAAGGCGGAGGTCCACCCCAGCAGGGCCGTTAGTCCCTGGCCGGGCCACCTGCGACAGGAGTGGGATCGGGGCCAGGCGAAAGGAGGCACACCGTGGCCGGGCAGATCGAGGGTTCGCGGGCGGTGGCGAAGGCGGTCGCATCCTGCCGGCCTGACCTGATTTGTGGCTGCCAGGGCACTGTCCCGGGCAGCATCATGGCCGCGCTGGCCGGCCAGACGCGCCGTGGCGCACTGGCCCGATACGGCATCGTCGACACTGACTCGGAGGCTGCCGCCATCGCGGCAGCGCTGCGGGCGGCGGGATCGGGCGCCCGCGCCTACACCGCAGCCGCCAGCCAGGGCCTGCTCCAGGCGTCGGAAGCGGTCTTCAACGCCGCCGGGCTCGGGCTTCCCGTCGTGATGACGGCAGTGACCCAGCCGGACGCAACCGGGGCCAGCAGCTGGGACGATCACAGCGATGCGATGTCACAGCGCGACTCGGGCTGGGTTCAGCTCTACGCCGAGACCATCCAGGAAGCGGCGGACCTGCACATCCAGGCGTTCAGGATTGCCGAGGCACTGTCGGTGCCGGTCATGGTGTGTGTCAACGGCTCCCTGCTGACCGGGGCCACCGGGCCCGCCGGTATCGCTGACCAGGACCGGGTGGATGCCTTCCTGCCCAGACGGGTGCCGGGTGCCGCCGGCCCGGTCCCACTGGGCCGCGCCAGCGACCCGGAAGCATTCACCGAGGTGCGCTACCTCACCCATGCCCGCCAGCTCCGCGCGCTCGGCCTGATCCCCGGGGTGGCAGCGGAATTCCGGGAGGTCTTCGGCCGCGAATCCGGCGGGCTGGTCCGGCCATACCGGCTGGACGGTGCCCGGACCATCGTGGTCGCACTCAGCTCGGCCCTGGGCACGATCAAGGAGGCGGTCGACGGGCTACGGGCGCACGGCATGCGGATCGGTGCGCTCGGGATTACGTCCTACCGGCCGTTCCCGCTCCTCGCCGTCCGCCAGCACCTGGCCGGCGCCCGGCAGCTGGTGGTGGTGGAACGCGCGCTCGCCCCCGGCATCGGTGGCGTCCTGGCCAGCGATATCCAGTCCGCGCTGCGGCAGGTCCCGGTACCGGTGTCAACGGTGATAGCCGGCCTGGGCGGCAGGCAGGTCTCCGTTGCCTCGCTGCGGGAGGCGCTGGCTGACGCGGACGAGGGCGCCCTTGAGCCGGTCACCTTCCTCGGCCTCAACACCGCCCTGGTGGAGCGGGAACTGCACCGTGGCCAGCCAGTGCGGCACCCGGTACCGGCCGCCAGAAACTTCCCGGCGCCCCCCCGCCTCACCATGGCCGGCATATAACCGGCGATTTCCTATGCCCGGACCAGGAAAGAGTGGGACCTTGGCCTCTAGCACTGCCCGGGGGCAGACAGGAAGAGTTGGGCTCCAGCCGCGCGGCAGGGACGCCGGGCTCGCAGGAGGAGTTGAGGATGTCTGACATCCGGCGGATGGAAACGCTGACGCGGGAGGAGTCCCTGCACCTGCTTTCCAGCGTGACCATCGGGCGGGTGGTCTTCACTCACCTCGCGCTTCCCGCCATCCGGCCGGTCTTTCACCTGGTCGAAGGCGACCGGATCGTCATCCGTGCTCATCTCGGCGCGACGATCGCCGCCATCGATGGCCCAGCGGGGGGAACCGTCGTCGCCTACGAGGCCGACGCGATCGACCCCAACGATCATCTCGGCTGGAGCGTGATCGTGATCGGGCGCGCCCGGCACCTTTCAGACGCCGAGGCGGGCACCCGTTACCGGCAGGTCCTGCCGCCATGGGCGGCCGACTCGCCCGACGACATCATCGCCATCCAGGCCGATCTCGTGGACGGCTTCCGGCTGGTTCCCGGCGTCGGCTGAGCGCGAATCCGCACGCGCCGAACGCATGCAGGCCGGGGGCGGCCGCCGTCATGTCCGTGAAGTTCGCACTGAAGTGAGTGGCAGGCCGCCGGCCCCGCAGGCCGACCTCGACCGCGACCAGGGCGGGGCCAGGGACGCCAGGGCCGGCCAGAACGCAGCCAGCCCGCAGCCACGGCAGCTCCAGCCAGGCAGCGGGCCAGCAGCCCCGCCTGGGCGAGCACCAGCGCAGGGCGCGGACCTGCCCGGATGCGGTGTGCCCCGGGATGTGGTGCCGGAGGCCCTACGACCTGCCAGCCGGGGACCTCAGCCCGCTGGTCTGGACCACGCTGACGACCGACGATGGCAGCAGAGGCAGGAGCGCGCTCTCCGGGCACGGGGGACGGCAACTGAGGGAGGCTTCACCATGAGGGCCCACGTGGGCGACCAGTTGGTCGCAGACGGCGCTGACAGCCAGCGCGTCTGCGAGATCATCCGGCTGAACCACGCCGATGGCTCCCCTCCCTACGTCGTCCGCTGGCTGCGCGACGGTCACATCACCTTGCTCTTTCCCGGGCCGTACGCAAGGCTTGTCCGGGGGCCACGCGGGAAAGCACTTCACGAAAACCCGTTACGGCGACAGGGGGCGATTGCGTGACCGCATTGGCGGCAGCTGGACACTCGTATGCGCTGCTCGCCGACGGGAGCACCGTGGAGATCCGCCCAGCCGGCCCCGATGACCACGAGGCCGTGCTGCGCTTCCACGAGGCGATGTCACCCGACAACCTCTACCTGCGGTTCTTCAGCATGAGCAAGCGGGCTGCCGAGCAGGAGGCCCGCCGGGTCTGCCGGCCGGCCGGTGCCGACCATGCAGCCCTGCTCGCCCTGCTCGGGGAGCATGTGGTCGGCCTGGCCAGTTACGAGCCCACGGCCACGCCAGGGGTGGCCGAGGTCGCCTTCGCCGTCGCCGACGACATGCACGGACGCGGGATCGCCACCCTGCTGCTGGAGCATCTGGTCTCGCTCGGCCAGGCCCGGCAGGTGCAGGCGTTCACCGCGACAACCCTGCCTGAGAACACCGCCATGCTGCGGGTGTTCGCCGACGCCGGCCTGCCGGTCCGCCGCCGGCTGGTGGAAGACGTGATCGAGCTGACCATGCCCATCCCCCGGGACGGAGCGCTGGGTGCTGACAGCGCCTACCTGGACGCGGTGGCGGGCCGCGAGCAGCGGGCAGGGGTAGCGAGCCTGGCCCCGCTGCTGGCGCCGCGCTCGGTGGCCGTGGTGGGGGCCAGCCGGCATCCGGGATCCATCGGGCGGACCATCCTGCTCAACATCCGGGACGCCGGCTTCGCGGGCACCCTGTACGCGGTGAACCCGCACGCCGACAACATCGCGGGTGTGCCGTGCCTGCCGTCGGTCTCCGCACTGCCCGAGGCCCCGGACATGGTGGTGATCGCGGTCCCGCCCCCGGCCGTCCTCAAGGTCGCCCGGGAGTGCGGGAAGCATGAGGTCCGGTCGCTGGTGGTGATCACGGCGGGCCTCGGCATCAGCGGGGATCACCGCCTGCTGCAGACCTGCCGCAAGTACGGGATGAGGCTGGTCGGCCCGAACTGCTTCGGCATCGCCGTGCCGGGGATAGGCCTGGACGCCACCTTCGCCGCCCAGCACCCGGCCGCCGGCATCGCGGGGCTGGTGGTGCAGTCCGGCGGGGTGGGCATCGCCATGCTGGAGCACTTCTCCCGGCTCGGCATCGGGATCTCCTCCTTCGCCTCGGTCGGCGACAAAATGGATGTGTCCGGCAACGACCTGCTGATGTGGTGGGAGCAGGACGCCGCCACTAAGCTCGCCGTGCTGTACCTGGAATCGTTCGGTAACCCCCGCAAGTTCGCCCGTACCGCGCGCCGGGTCAGTGCGCGCATTCCCGTGCTCACCGTGCACGCCGGCCGGTCCGCGCCGGGGCAGCGGGCCGCTGCCTCGCACACCGCGGCCGCGGCCGCGCCGCTGATCACCCGCCAGGCGCTGTTCGAGCAGGCGGGGGTCATCGCTACCACCAGCCTGGGCGAACTGCTGGACGCGGCAGCGCTGCTGGCGAACCAGCCGGTGCCGGCCGGGCGGCGGGTCGCCATCGTGACCAACGCCGGCGGGGCAGGGGTCCTGGCCGCCGATGCGTGCGTGGAGGCGGGCCTGAGCGTCGCTGTGGTCAGCCCGCGAACCCAGACGCGGCTGCGCCGGCTGCTGCCGAAGGGCGCCGCCGTGGCCGGGCCGGTGGACACCACCGCGGGGGTGACCGCACAGCAGTTCGGCGAGTGCCTGCGGGTGGTCGCGGAAGCTGGCGGCACCGGCCCGGGTGCTCCGGTCCTGGACGGCTCCGGCCCGGACGGTGCGCGCGCTGACGGTGAGCACCCGCCGGGGCACGGCGGCGGAGAAGGCCCACCCGACGCGGTGCTCGCACTGGTCGTCCCGACCGCGGCCGGCAACATGGTCCCGGCCCTGCAGGAGGCCCGGCTGCCGGTCCCGCTGGCGGCGGTCATCCTCAACCAGCCGGAAGCCACCAAGATGCTCCCCACCACCCACGGCGGCCCGGCCGTCCCGGCCTACGCCTACCCGGAGGCGGCCGCCCGGGCGCTTGGCCGGGCGGCCCGTTACAGCGCCTGGCGATCCCGGCCGGCCGGCACCGTTCCTGAGCTCGCCTAATGCAGGTCCGGCCACGCACGCGGACTGGTCGGCTCGTTCCTCGGCCGCGTGCCAGGTGGCGGCTGGCTCTCCCCCGAGGAGGCGGATAAGCTGCTGCGCTGCTACGGGCTGCCGGTGGTGGAAAGCCGTTTCGCCCATGACACCGAAGGGGTGCTCGCGGCCGCTGCCGCGCTCGGCGGCCACGTGGCTCTCAAGGCCGACGTCCCCGGGCTGGTGCACAAGAGCGACGCGGGCGCGGTGGAACTCGACCTGCGTGGTGCGGCCGAGGTGCGCCGCGCGATGAGGCGGCTGGAGAAAAGGTTCGCCGGCCGTCTGTCGGGAGTACTCGTCCAGCCCATGATCAGCGGGGGTACGGAAGTCATCATCGGGGTTGTGCAGGAACCGGTGTTCGGGCCGCTGGTCGTCTTCGGCCTGGGCGGTGTGGCCACCGAGGTGCTCGGCGACCATGCGGCCCGGCTCGCCCCGCTGACCGACACCGACGCCGACGACCTCATCCACTCGATCCGCGCGGCCCCGCTGCTGCTCGGCCACCGCGGCCAGCCCGCCGCCGACATCGGCGCGCTGCGCGACGCACTGCTGCGCATCTCCCGGCTGGCCGACGACCTGCCGCAGGTGACCGAGCTTGACCTGAACCCGGTCATCGCCCGCCCGGACGGAGTGTTCGCGGTGGACGCGCGGATCAGGGTCACCAGCCACGGGGCGGCCGACCCGTTCCTGCGCCAGCTGCGGGTCCCGCCGCCTGCCGCATCGCCGGACCCAACACCGAACGGGGGAAGCTCGCGACGATGACCACTGTGACCAGGCCGGGGCTGACCGAGCCCGAGCTGCGGACGCTGAACGGCTACTGGCGGGCGGCCAACTACCTGTCCGTCGGCCAGATCTACCTGATGGCCAACCCGCTGCTGCGGCAGCCACTGCGGCCCGAAGACATCAAGCCACGGCTGCTCGGGCACTGGGGCACGACACCGGGCCTCAACCTCATCTACGCTCACCTGAACCGGGTGATCCGGAACTGGGATCTGGACATGATCTACATCGCCGGTCCCGGTCACGGGGGTCCCGGCCTGGTCGCCAATGCCTACCTGGAGGGCACCTACACCGAGCGTTACCCGAGCATCACCCGCGACGCCACCGGCCTGGCACGGCTGTTCCGGCAGTTCTCCTTCCC
>DPMS01000021.1 GCA_003541285.1 Actinomycetota bacterium | reverse complement strand
GCCCGGCGGCCGATCTCGGCGGGGTCGGTGACCGGGATGGCGGTGATGTAGATGCGGCCGTTCACGATCCGGTGCTCGATGCCGAGCGTGGTCGGCAGGACGAACACGCGGGTGGTGTTCGCGCCGATCGCGGTGTAGGGGATCTCGGCCGTGATCGCGTCGAACGCGGGCATCGGCTCGGGGAAGTGCATGGAGTTGTAGAACCAGAACCGCTGATCGTCACCGGGCTGGAAACGGGTGAAGTACGGGTACATGGATCGCCAGTTCTCCGCGCCGGGAACGTCCTCGATCGCCGACGGCAGCTGGAAACTGCGCTGCTGGGCCGCTGGGTCCATGGCTACCTCCTGGGGGGACTGCGCTGGCTGCACCGGGTGGGGCTGTCCGGGGACAGTCAGCGAGCTGGGTAGTCCTGCCCGCTCCTCGCGTGAAAAGGCCCGCCAGGAGTCACACGCCCGAAGGTCGCATAGCCTCCCGGCAAAGACAAGGAATATCCGACAGCTTTTCGCCGCGCGAAATTGTGCCGGCCCACAACTGGCTCCGCCGCCAGTCCCGTTCGACGCTCGCCGGGCACGTTTCACGACTCCGGCACTCACATTCCGGGATGAACCGGACGCCGGAGTGGGCGCAAGCCGTGAAACGTCGCCGAAGCGGGAGTGGGGCGGTCAGGGCGCCGGGGGTGGGGTGGTCAGGTGAGGGCGGGGGCCAGGGTGCGCCACTCGGACCGGGGGAGGGCCGGCTCGCCCGTGACCACCTGGACGCAGACGTGGTCGGCTCCGGCCGCGTGGTGCTCGGCGACGCGGCGCGCGATCGCAGTCTCGTCGCCCCAGACAACCAGCGAGTCGACCAGCCGGTCGGAGGCCTGGCTGATGTCGTCCTCGGTGAAGCCCAGCCGGAGCAGGTTCGCTATGTAGTTCGGCGCCTGAAGGTAGATGTGCAGGGCACCGCGGGCCAGTTCGCGGGCACGCGCCGGGCCGGTTTCCAGCACCGCCTTCTGCTCCGGCGCCAGCAGCGGGCCATCGCCCAGGACCTCCCGCGCCTGCCGGGTGTGCTCCGGTGTCACCAGGTAGGGGTGCGCCCCGGCGGTCCGGCTGGCCGCGAGCGCCAGCATCCGGGGCCCGAGTGCCGCCAGTGCCCGGCCGCCAGCGGGGACCGGGGGAACGGCGGCGTCCAGCCCACCCAGGAATTCGGCCACCTTCCGGTATGGGTGCAGGTACTGGCCGCCGCCGCGTTCCACGATGTGGGCGTGACTGGCGCCCAGGCCGAGCAGGAAACGGTCCGGGTGAGCGGCGGCGACCCGGTGGTATGCGGCCGCGACGGTGTCCGGCGGTGCGTCCCAGACGCTGACGATGCCGGTCGCGACGGCCAGTGCCGAGGTCGCCGCCAGCAGCATGCCGGGCTGCTCCAGGGTCCCCACCGGGGACATCCCCAGCCACAGCGCCTGGTACCCCAGTGCTTCCAGTTCGGCGGCTGCTTCCGCCACCGCCCCGGCATCCTGCGGCCAGATGCGGGACGAGCACCACACGCCGATCCTGCCGACATCCACGGCCATGGCCACCACCACCCTGCGGTCCGAGGGCCCACCTGTCACGCAGGCCCCGCTGGTCGGTGGCAACCCTAACGCCTGGCCGGCCGGAGCGGGATATGCCGTTGGCCGGGAAAGGCATGGACTGGGAGGCCGGCGGGTCATTCGTGTCCCATGCCCAGCGTTTCCTGATCGAGGCACGCAAACCAGGCTGATTCAGCCGTCGCCAGGACGTGACAGGTAGCCGATCAGGGCGGCAACGCGGACGTGTTCGGGTGAATCGCGGGCCGGGGCGTTCAGCTTCCGGTGTCATTTCCGCGGGCGGGCGGGGCGTAGTAGCGTCGCCAGGGTGGCTGACCGCCTCGACATCACGGTGGGCGGCATCCGGCTGGCGTGTCACGCCAGTGGCGGCCGGGATGCCCCGCCGATGGTGCTCCTGCACGCTCTGGGGGAGGACGCCCGGACCTGGGACGGGGTGGCCGCCGAGTTCGCCGGCCGCTACCGCGTGTTGGCCATCGATCTTCGCGGTCACGGTGCCAGCGACTGGCCTGGTGTGTACTCGTTCGAGCTGATGCGCGACGACGTTCTGGGCGTCCTCGACCAGCTCGGACTGGGCGCAGTCACCCTGGTAGGACACTCGATGGGCGGGACGGTGGCCTACCTGATCGCCGAGGAACAGCCCAGCCGGGTCGGTGCGCTGGTGCTGGAAGACACACCGCCGCCGGTCCCGCGAGATCGTGCCGTCCCCGAGCGGCCCGAGGGGCCGCTGCCGTTCGACTGGGCGGTCGTGCCTGCCGTTGTCACCCAGCTCAACGACCCTGACCCGGCATGGTGGGACCGGCTCACCAGCATCACCGCCCCGACACTGATCATCGGCGGTGGCCCCGGCAGCCACATCCCCCAGGACAGGCTGGCGGATGCGGCAGCCCGGATGCCTCACGCCACGATGGAGACGATCCCGGCCGGGCACCATGTGCACACCGCCCAGCCGGCCGCATTCGCCGCCACCGTCATGGAATTCCTGCGCGGGTCATCCCCTGACAACTGCTGCCAGCGCCCTTCCTGCCCCGGCTGATCAGGCCTTTGCCTCGCGGCTCGCCGGGGAGCCTGGTTGTTCGTCCAGTACCGGCGCCAGGACCTGGGCCTCCCGCCGGAGCCGGTCTGCCCGGCCGGCCTGGCCTGCCCGCTCGTATTCGCCCGCTGCGGCAAGCCGCCACCATGTCCCGCGCTCTGAGCGCGTCACGAAGCGCCGCGCGCAGCCGGGCCCGGACATCGCTGCCGGGGTCGTCGGGCGGGCTCACCCGGTAACCATAGGCTCACGCCCAGCCCCAGTGCCGCCGGTGGGCGCTGACGGACCACCGGCTGACAGTGTCCAGGTCCGGCTCGGCGCGAAGTGGCGTGCGGCCGGTGTCGAGCAGTTCCTCGATCTGGCACTGCAGGCCGGCGATCTCGGCGAGGACGTGGCCACGGCAGGCACGTCTCCCCGCTTGACCTGCAGCACCCGCTCACGCTCGCGCTCGGGCATCGGCAGGGTGAGCCGCGCGTCCCTGGCGACCTCCAGGCCCTGATAGGCCAGCCGCAGGGCATGCGAGGCGTACTTCACGTCATAGCCGTACCGGGCGACCAGTTCGGGCCGGTTCGGCACCCGGCGGCGCGGGCCGTCGCCCAGCAGCCGTTGCCGCTGGGAGTCCATGTAGCCCAGGAATCGGCGGACCGCCCGCCGCGACAGCACCGCCGGCGCGAGGGCGCGCAGCTCCTGGCCCAGCGGGGAGACGACGATGACATCGGCGGCAGGGGCGTACAAGGGCAGCAGCGCGGTCGGGTTACCTTTGACCGCCANNGCGCAGGTATTTGCGCAGCGAGTAGACAACCAGGTCAGTATCACCAGGGCTCGATCGCGCCCCTTCCGGCTGGGTACGGAAGACGTTAGTCTCGCGGCATGGCATCGCCCTGCCGAACTGACCGTGAGCTGGGGAGTTTGTGGTGGTGACCCTCGATGATGTCCGTGCCTGCGCGATGTCTTTGCCCAGGACCGAGGAGCATCTGATCCGCGACCACGTCAAGTTCCGGGTCGGGAGGATCGTCTACGCCGCGGTCGCGCCGGACGAGACGGTCATGGGTTTCGGCTTCCCCCGGGAGGAACGAGGCGCGCTGATCGCCGCTGAGTCGGAGAGGTTCTGCCTGACCAGGACGAGTGACGCGCGGTTCAACTGGATCGACGCGCACATGGCCGAGCTGAGCGTGGCCGAGATGCGGGAGTTCGTCATCGATGCCTGGCGGATGGTCGTCCCCAAACGCCTCGCCGCCCAGCTGTGAAGTCGCCCAGCTCACCATGATCGTGGTGTTTCCATGCGTGTCGCGCAGGCAACTCACCACGATCAACAGGCAACTCACCACGATCAAGAAGACGCCGCGGTGGAGTGGCACCTGAAGAAGCCGCCGTAGTGGGGCGGCATATCGTGATCCGGCGGCGTCTCAGGGTAGGGGACTGGCGTGGGCGGTCGCGTTGGCTGCCAGCCTGCTCAGCAGCTTCTCGAGCTGCGCCATCTCGCTGTCGCTGAGCCCGGCATGTAGCTGCTGGTCGAAGGCGGCCGCCGCGCCAAGCAGCCGGTGGAACAGGGCTTCACCCGCCTCGGTCAGCTCCACCAGATGGACCCGGCGGTTCGCGGGGTCACGCTGGCGGGTGATCAGCCCCTGCGTGTCCATCGCGTTGAGGTGATGGGTGAGCGTCGCCTCCCGGATCCCGACGGCATCGGCGAGTTCCCGCTGGTTGTGCAGTTGCTGGCTCTTGAGCGAGATGAGCACGAGCCAGACCGGCGTCGAGCCGCCCGCCCGCGCCAGCGCCTCGTCGAATGCCCGGCTCACCGACCTGGCTGTGCGGGCCAGATGCAGGCCGATCGGCGGGCGCGCGGGTCCGGGCATGCACTCAGCGTACCAACGTCCACTAAGGGTTTGACATCAAAGACTTCGATATCTATGATTAAGGAGACCGGCGACCTGGAGGGAGGCCGGAAGCGACATGAGCGACCACGACCTGCACAGCCATGACGTCGCTGTACGCGGGCCAGAGCCTGGCCAGCCGGCCATGCCGGGCAGGGCGTCCCCGGACGCGGACGGGCGGCTGCTGACCCCGGAGATCCTCACCCTGGCTGCGGTCGTCGTCCTCGGGTCGATCATGACCATCCTGGACAGCATCGCATAGTAGTCAATGAACGGGGGATGACTGCTAGCAGCATGGATGCAGGGATCTATGCCGTCTCCCACACGCGCTGAGCGGCGCTGACGCGCCAGCGGCGGCCCTGGGGGCCGCCCAGGAGGGATCTGGCAGGTATGACCCCCCTGAGCGGCGCCAGGGGCGCCGCTAGCAGACGACAGCCCAGACGATCTTGCCGTCGGCCACGGGGTACGCGCCCCAGCGTTGCGCGAGCGCGTCAACGATGACCAGTCCCCGCCCATCTGTGGAGTCCTCGTCAGCGTCACGGGGAACGGGGGGCAGCGGGCTTGAGTCCTGCACAAAGACAGCGGCGCGCATGCCGTCAGACATGAGCCACAGGGATATGGCCTGCGCCGATACCTTGATTGCGTTCGTCACAAGCTCGGAGACGACCAACTCCACATCGTCAGACAGCGCGGCAAGGCTCCACTCCCGCAGGACGTGATGAGCGTGGAGTCTCGCGCACGGGACTGAGCCGGACAGCACGCCAAGCTCAAGATTGCTGGACAGTGGCCAGCCGGACACGGGCGGGGCATCGTAGGAGAGCGCGCAATCTGCCATCACGGGGGGCAATCCGTTCGTCACAGGAGGGCGGCGTAGGACTACGATCCTGCCCACGGTGCTGGCGCTTTCGCTACGTGACCAGCAGCGATACCCGAGGGCTAAGATTGCCGCATGCCGGCTAAGGATTAGATGATCATGAGTAAGGATGCGGGGGCGCGCGTATGAACACGGAGCCAAGCTCCAGCCCCGTGGCGTTCTTTGCTGGGGAGGTCAAGCGGCTGCGCGCCATCGCGGGCATGACGCAGGAAGCGCTGGCACGCGCGACGATCTACTCGCCGGCCACCATCGCCGCTATCGAGACGTGCCGTCTGCTGCCGTCAAATGATTTTGCCGAGCAAGCCGATAAGGCGCTAAATTCAGACGGCCACCTTGAGAGGCTGCAAGCCCTCGTTGAGCAATCCTCGGTCATCCCGTGGTTCCGGGATCTTGTCGAGACAGAGCGGAAAGCGGTCAGCATCCAGACTTACGAGTCCTACATTGTGCCCGGGTTACTCCAGACGGAGGCTTACGCGCGGCACGCTGTCAGCGCGATCCGGCCGAGGCTGCCGGACGCTGATATCGAGCGGGCCGTTATCCTCCGCATGACCCGGCAGGAAATCCTCAGCCAGAATGACCCTCCCCGGCTGTGGGCCATCATTGACGAATCGGTATTGCGCCGGCGCGTCGGCAGTGCCGCCGTTATGCGGGAGCAATGTGAGCATCTCCTGAGGGCAAGCCAGATGCCACACGTCACGATACAGGTAATTCCCGACACGCAGGGGGCGGCATGCGCTTATGGGCAGCAATTCATGGTGCTGACGTTCGCACGGCAGCACCCAATGGCCTACCTGGAGGACATGCGGTCAGCCCGCTACGTGCGGGAGACCGATGAGGTAGGCGCTTATTCAATGACGTTCGACTACCTCCGGTCCAGCGCGGTAGATGATGAGCAATCGGCAGAGATGGTGAGAGGTTACCGAGATGGATATGCTCAACTGGCGTAAGTCAACATTCAGCGGGCAGGGGAATACCTGCGTTGAGGTGGCGGACCTGCCTGACGGCGGCCGGGCCTTGCGCGATTCCAAAGATCCGCAGTCGCCGGTCCTGACGTTCACGGGTGCGGAGTGGGACGCATTCGTCAAGGGCGTTCAGGCAGGGGAATTCAGCTAGCTACCGAGAGGCCCGTCCGGCCCTTGTGCCGGGCGGGCTTTTCGTGCCCAAAGGCCCTTTACTTGGGGCCGCGCTGGCCATGCCAATCGCAGGCATCGCGACCGACAGGACCGGCGCCCGGCCAGTGGTGATCACCGGGATCGGGCTGGCGCTGGTGGGGACCGTCGCCTACACCCAGCTCACGGCGGTTACCGCGTACTGGTACCTGGCTGGTGCGCTGCTGCTCATCGGTGCCGGGCTGGGGGCGACGATCATGCCGTCGATGGCCGCGGCCTTCCAGTCGATTGAGCGCACGGACATCCCGGCCGGTACCAGCGCGATCAACACCATCCAGCGCCTGGCCGGCTCACTGGGCACCGCGCTGCTCGCCGTCACCCTCCAGCGGGCCATGTCCACCCAGGTCCCCGGCTTCCACGGCGGCATCGCCCAGGCAGGCGCACTCGCCGCCAGCCAGGCCGGCCCGCTGCCAGCACTCGCGCACGCGTTCGGGGTGACCTTCGGGGTCGCGCTGGTGCTGACCGCACTGCCACTGGCTCCGGCGCTGCTGCTGCCCGCAGCTAGCGGTAAGCGGGGGCCAGCGCCGCACACAGCCGGGCAAGCGCGGCCGTGAACGCGTGATCGGGCGGCCGCCCGTACCCGATGACAAGGGCCTGGCTGTGCGGGCGGCC
>DPMS01000146.1 GCA_003541285.1 Actinomycetota bacterium | reverse complement strand
GCGGTCATCGGCACGGGGACGGAGGATGCCGAGCTCGAGCGCATCCTCGCGAGCCTGCGGACGAACATCAAGATCGTCGGCATCGGCGGCGGCGCCACCACCGACCTGGCCGGGTTCGTGGCGGCGACCTGGCTGCGCGGGGTGCGGGCGGTGCTGGTCCCCACCACGCTGCTGGGCATGACCGACGCCGCGATCGGCGGCAAGACCGCGGTCAACATCGATGAGGGCAAGAACCTGGTCGGAGCGTTCCACCCGCCCGCCGGGGTGCTCGCCGACCTGGCCGTGCTGGAGACCCTGCCCGGGCCCGAGTACGTCAGCGGCCTGGCCGAAGTGGTCAAGGCCGGGTTCATCGCCGACCCGGCGATCCTCGGCCTGATCGAGCAGGACCCGGCTGCCGCGTCCGCGCCAGGCGGGCCGCACGAGCGCGAACTCGTCGAGCGCGCGATCGCCATGAAGGCCAGGGTGGTCGCGGCCGACCTGCGCGAAGCCGGCCAGCGGGAGATGCTCAACTACGGCCACACCCTCGGCCACGCGATCGAGCGGGTCGAGCGCTACACGATCAGGCACGGCGAGGCAGTGGCGATCGGGATGGTCTACGCGGCGGAACTGGCCCTGCTGGCCGGCCGGCTGGATGCTCCGACGGTGCACCGTCACCGCCGTGTGCTCACCGCGGTCGGGCTGCCCACCACTTTCCTGCCCGGTACCTGGCCTGCCCTGCGGGAAGCGATGGCGGTGGACAAGAAGTCGCGTGGCGCGCAACTGCGTTTCGTCGTGCTGGACGGGCCGGGCCGGCCCGCCATCCTCGCCGACCCTCCGGAGGAACTGCTGGCCCGCGCCTACGAGGAGGTGGCCTCCCGATGAGGCGGGTGCTCGTGCTCAACGGCCCGAACCTCGGCCGCCTGGGCTCACGTGAGCCGGAGGTGTACGGCACCACCACCTTCGAGGAACTGGCCCAGCAGTGCCGTGCGACCGGCCATGAACTGGGGCTGGAGGTTGACGTGCGGCAGACCAATTCGGAGTCTGAGCTCATCGGCTGGGTGCATCAGGCGATCGACTCCAGGACGCCGGTGATCCTGAACCCGGCCGCGTTCACCCACTACTCCTACGCCCTGCACGACGCGCTGGCGATGCGGACAGCGCCCGTGATTGAGGTGCACCTGTCCAACCCGGGCGCGCGGGAGCCGTTCCGGCACACCTCGGTGGTCACCGCGGTCGCCGACGGCACGATCGCCGGGTTCGGGGTGCTGTCCTACCGGCTGGCGCTGCACGCGATCGCCGCGCTGACCAGCGCCGCAGACGCCGGCGCGCGGACCTGACCCGCGTCCCCGTACCCTCTCAGGCAAGCACATTCCGCAACGAGAGTCGGCGGCGAGCCGCTGCCGGAAAGCGGTCACCATGCGCATCGGGATGTCTCTGAACTACGCGGGCGGTTTCGCCGAGACCGTGACCGAACTCGCGGACTATGAGAAGGCCGGGCTGGACATCGTGTTCGTGCCGGAGGCCTACAGTTTCGATGCGGTGAGCCAGCTGGGATACATCGCGGCGAAGACCGGGCGGCTGCAGATCGCGTCCGGGATCCTCCAGGTGTACACGCGCACGCCGACGCTGACCGCGATGACCGCGGCCGGGCTCGACTACGTCTCCGGCGGCCGGTTCACGCTCGGCATCGGGGCGTCCGGCCCGCAGGTGATCGAGGGCTGGCATGGGGTGCCGTATGACGCGCCGATCGGCCGCACCCGGGAGATCATCGAGATCTGCCGCCAGGTCTGGCGGCGAGAGCGGCTCGAGCACGCCGGGAAGTACTACACCATCCCGCTGCCGGCCGATCGCGGGACCGGGCTCGGCAAGCCGCTCAAGCTGATCAACCAGCCGGTGCGCGAGCGGATCCCGATCATGGTGGCGGCGCTTGGCCCGAAGAATGTGGAGCTCGCCGCCGAGCTGGCCGAGGGCTGGGAGCCGATCTTCTACTTCCCGGAGAAGGCCCAGGCGGCGTGGGCGGCTCCGCTGGCGGCCGGCCGGGCACGGCGGGACCCGTCGCTGCCGCTACTGGACGTGGTGGCCCAGGCGCCCCTGGCCATCGGCGATGACGTAGCCGGGTACCTGGAGCTGGGCCGCCCGTTCGCCGCTCTGTACATCGGTGGCATGGGCCCGCACCGGGACAAGGGCCGCAACTTCTACTACGAACTCGCGGTGCGGTTCGGTTTCGGGGCGCAGGCCCAGCGGATCCAGGACGCCTACCTCGATGGCCGCAAGGACGAGGCCGCTGCGCTGGTCCCGGCCGAACTGCTGGCCGGTACCTCGCTCATCGGCTCACCGGGCCAGGTGGCGGAGCGGCTGGCGGCCATGAGGGAGTCGGGTGTCACCACGCTCAACGTGACGCCGCTCGCGGCGACGCACGAGGAGCGGGTTCACCTCATCGAGCGCATCCGCGATCTCGCCGCCTGAACCCCGCCGGAGCACCCCCGGCTCCTCGCCAGCCGGGGCGGCAGAGCGTCAGTCGCTGAACTCCGGGGCCGTCATCGTGAAGCGGGCTTCGACCTGAGCCGAGACCGTCTGCCTGGCTGGCTCGAAGTCGAACTCAGCGGGAGCTTCCTCGCCCGCCATGCCCGCAGCCGCGGCGCGGGCGCGCAGGAATGTGGGGCCGCCTGGTTCCCGTGCCGTTGTGAGCAGGTGCTGGTCGGCGACTTCCAGCAGTCCCGACACCCGGCCGCCGAACGCCGCCGCGTACTCGCGCGCACGCAGCATGGCGTCTTGCGCCGCCGCCACCCGCGCCTGCCGGTAGGCGGCACTGTCCACCCGCAGCTGCCACCAGGGCCCGGTCACGGTGACCATCTCCTGATCAGCCAGCTTCATCACCAGATCGCCGAGAATACTGAAATCGCCGACCGTTACGGTGACGCCCGCCCGGGCCACATAGCCGATGACCCGCTCCCTGCCCTTGGCGTCCTTGACTTCCGGGCTGACCTGGACGGGCGAGCTGTCCAGCCGTTCCACCGCCGCGCCATGTGCCCTGATCAGGGTCAGTATCTGCTCGTTGCGCCTGGCGAGCAGATCCAGCGCCCGCTGCCGTCCTCTGTCCCGGGCCGTGACTGAGACCTGGACGACAGCAAGCTCAGGATCGACCTCAAGCGTCGCCTCGCCGCGAACCGTGATGGTGGGCTGGCTGCTCATCTGGCTGCTCCGTTCCGCGTGCCTCCCGCCTGACTACCCCATCGTGCCCCATCACCATGATCACGGAATCCTGCCAGTCGTATCGCCTGGGAGGATTCCGTGATCATGGAATGGCAGGGGACCGGCGGCCGGGTTTACACCGACTTCTGGTAGGCGCGGAAGGTGAGCACCGACAGCGCGGTGACGGCGATGGCGAGCAGTGCCAGGCCACCGCCCTGGATGAGCACCCTGGCCCAGTCGGGGCTGGCGCTCATCGCCGCCCGCCCCGCCTCCAGTGCCCAGTTCACCGGGTTGCCGGCCGCCACGATCCGCATCCAGTGCGGCATCAGTGCCGTGGCCATGAACGCGGTGGACAGGAATGTCAGCGGCAGCAGCAGGAACGTGTTGATGCCGATGATCGTCTCCCGTTGCCGGGCCAGCATGCCGACCGTGTTCGAAAGGGCGCTGAACACCACGGCGATCAGCACCGATGCGGCGATCAGCACCAGCATGCCGGGCACGCCACCCGGGTAGTGCGCTCCCGCCGCCCAGCCGAGGACGACGATGATGAGCGACTGCACCGTGGTGGTGAGCGACTGCATGACAACGGAGGCGTTGATGATCGCCGAGCGGTGCAACGGCAGCACCAGGAAGCGGTCCATGATGCCGCGGTCGATCTCCTCCAGCACGGTCATGCCACTCCACATGCTGGTGGACAGCGCGCTCATGATCACCACTCCGGGCACCAGGTAATCCAGGTAGGACGGAGCCCCGAAGCCGGGCAGTTCGACCACCTTGCGGAACAGCGAGCCGAACAGGAACAGCCAGATCACCGGCTGGATCAGGCTGATCACCAGGTAAGCGGGCTGGCGGGCGAGCGCTTTGAGCTGCCGCCCGGTCATCAGTGAGGTGTGTGCGGCGATGGCGGTCATCGTGGTCCTCCGGCGGTGCTGGCTGGGTGCTGGTCGGCGTCGGCGAAACGGCGGCCCGCATGACGCAGGTACACGTCATCGAGCGACGGGCGCGCCACGGTGGCGGCGCGGACCGGCAGGCCCGCGTTCTCAAGTGCGGCGAGCACGGCAGGCAGGGCGGCGGCGCCCACGTCGGCGCGGGCGCTGACATGGTTACCGTCCATCCGGACCTCGCGAACCGCCGGCACCCCGTCGAGGGCGGCCAGCAGCGCGCCGCGCTGGGCATGATCGGCGAGTTCGACGTGCACGGCGTCGCCATGGAGCTGGCCCTTGAGTTCGTCGGGGGTTCCCCCGGCGACCACCCGGCCCTGGTCCACGATGGCGACGTGATCAGCGAGCCGGTCGGCCTCCTGCAGGTAGTGGGTGGTGAGCAGGATGGTCAGCCCGTCCGCGGTGGCGAGCCGCCCGATCTCGTCCCACATCGCCGAGCGCGACTCCGGGTCGAGGCCGGCCGTGGGCTCGTCGAGGAAGAGCACCTGCGGCTGGTTGATCAGGCCCATCGCCACGTCCAGCCGCCGGCGCATGCCGCCTGAGTAGGTGCGCACGAGCCGGCCGGCGGCCCCGGCCAGGCCGAACCGGCTGAGCAGGTCATCAGCCCGGCGGGTAAGCCCGCTGCCGCGCAGGCCCTGGATCCGGCCGGACAGCAGCAGATTCTCCCGGCCGGTGGCCATGGGGTCGGCACCGCTGCGCTGGGCGACCACGCCGATGGCATGGCGAACCTCAGCGGCCCGTGCCCGCACGTCCAGCCCGGCCACGGATGCGGTGCCCGCGTCCGCCTGGGCCAGCGTGGTGAGGATCTTGACGGTGGTCGATTTCCCGGCCCCGTTGGGGCCGAGCAAGGCGAAGACCGTGCCCGGGTGAACCCCGAACGTGAGCCCGTCGAGGGCACGTACTCCCTTGGGGTAGGTCTTGACGAGGCCGTCAGCCTGGGTCGCGAGGGCGCCGCCGCCCGCATGGGCAGGCGCGAACGCCTCTGCCGGACTGGTCATGTCAGCTTTCTCCCTGGTGGGTAGTGGTGTGCACCGGTCCACGAGGGAGCAGCCAAGTATTGTTGAGGTGCTCACTCGATCTGGTCTCGCTCCCGCGGGACCGGTTTGGTGGTCACGGCCCTCGGTCGGGTGTTGCCGCACCTGCCGGGGGCCGTCTGCTGGTCAGTCTGGTCCGGCGCCCTCCTGTCTGCCCGCGTCCTGGTGTGCGGCGAGTTCCACGAATTCCGGCGGAGGCTCGCCGGTCGCCTGCCATCTGCGCCACCCGTCCAGGCCAGGGAAGGTGCCATTGCCAAACTCGGTCAGCAGGCCGCGGACCCAGGACAGTTCGGCTTCCCGCATGGCCAGGTGGTATTCGAGTTCGAGCAGGAACAGCCGGGGCAGCCCGTGATCCGCCTGGAGCTGGGCGTGCCAGCTGGTGATCTCCTTGCTGAGCGCCGACTCCCGGTCCCGCAGCAGCGCGGCCACGTGCTCGGGCGCGAGTACGGGCAGCAGCGAAAGCGCCGCCTCGAACCGGGGGTACTCCTTCACCGGCACGGCGAGCAGTTCCGACATCCAGCCCTCTAGCTCGGTGCGGCCTGCGGCGGTGAGGTAGTACACCGTGCGCTCCGGGCGGCGGCCCTCGCGATGGGCCTCGCCAGCTTCTATGAGCTGGTGCTTGGCGAGGTTGTCCACGACCGTGTACAGCGACCCGTAGTTCAGCTTGATGCTGTGCTCCTTGCCACGGGAGCGCATGGTGGTGGCCATCTCGTAGGGATGCATGGGCTTTTCCCGCAGGCACGCGAGGACGGCAAGCGCCAGGGGATTGGAGACCACGCGCCGCGCCGCCATCTGCCTGGCACACTCCTCTGGTCAGATGATCCGGTGACGTATATCCGGTTACGACTATACGGGTACGGCTATCCGTCTGCAAGCATATTGACAGCCAGGGAAGGATGGAGCCGTGGGTGTGGTGGGGAAAGTCGTGGCGGTACGCATAGCCCGGGCCGGGGATGAGACGGCCCTGGCCCGCCTGGACGCGGTCGCGTGGACGACGGCGTCGGGGTTCCCGTCGGTGATGGAGCGCGCCGGCGATCCCTTCTACACCTTCTTCACCGACGACAGCCCGCCTGGGGCACACCTGGTGGCTGAACTCGACGGCCGGCTGGCCGGCTACCTCCGGCTCAAACCGGTTACCCCGCTGGCCGAGAACGCGCACGTGCTCGGCGTGATGGGGCTGGCCGTGGCACCGGAGGCGCGCCGGCGGGGAGTCGGTACCGCACTGCTGGCGGCTGCTGAGGAGCAGGCGCGTGCCCGTGGTGCGCGCAAGCTCTCCCTGCGGGTGCTGAGCACCAACGAGAGCGCGCTGCGCCTGTATGAACGGCTCGGTTTCGAGCGGGAGGGCGTCCTGCGGGACGAGTTCTGCATCAACGGCCGGTACCTGGACGACGTGATCATGGCCAAGCACCTCGGTGCGGGGGGCGGGCCGGGCTAGCGGATCTACGCTGTCCCGGCGGCGCCGCCCACACCCAGGCCGGTCATACAGTCAAGGCATGCCCGGGATCCATGCCGCCCGCCGTGACCGCCTGCGGGCTGTGCTGGCGGCCGCGGACGCCGACGCGGCGCTGATCACCACGCTGGTCAACGTGCGGTACCTGACCGGCCTCGCGAGTTCCAACGCCGCGCTGCTGGTCGCCGCGGACGGCAGCCCGGTGCTGGCCACCGACTCCCGCTATGCCCTGACCGCGCAGCGCGAATGCCCCGATCTCGAACTGGTCACCACCCGCACGGTCGAGACGGAGCTTGCGGGCCTGGCGGGCAGGCGCGGGCTGCGGCGGCTGGCGTTCGAGGCGCACGAGATGACGGTGGAGCGGCGCGACGCCCTGGCCGCTGACGGTGACCTGGCACTGCAGCCACTCGGGCGGGCGGCCGAGGATCTGCGGATGATCAAGGACGAGGGCGAACTGGCGCTGCTCGCCCAGGCCTGCGCGATCACCGGCCATGCCTTCGATGTGGTGGCGCCCCAGATCAGGACAGGGATGACCGAACGAGAGCTGGCAGTACTCATCGAGCGGGCGATGATCGATCTGGGGGCGGAGAAACCCGCGTTTGACACGATCGTCGCCAGCGGGCCGAACGGGGCCATCCCGCACCACACGCCCACCGACCGCGGTTTCGAGCCCGGTGACATGATCACGGTCGACTGTGGCGCCCGCTACCGCGGGTACCACGCGGACATGACCCGGACCGTGGTACTCGGTGCGCCCGCGGCCTGGCAGCGGGACCTTTACGCGCTGGTCTTCGCCGCCCAGCAGGCCGGGATCGGGGCGGCCGGGCCGGATGCGGCGATCGCCGATGTGGATGCGGCTGCCCGCGATCTGATCCGCGAGGCCGGCCACGAGGAGCATTTCACCCATGGCCTCGGCCACGGAGTGGGCCTGGAGATCCACGAAGCACCGATGGTCGCGCCCGCCAGGCCCGGTAGACTTGCTTACAGGGTTCCCATCACCGTCGAACCGGGTGTTTACCTGCCCGGCCGGGGCGGCGTCAGGATTGAGGACACCCTGGTGGTGCGCTCCGGGGCGCCGGCGGCAGCCCCTGACATGCTCACCACGACGACCAGCGCGACCGGCAGGGAGTTGCTCGTCCTCTAGGGTGGACACGCCCTGGCTGGTGGGCCCCCCGTACCCAGGAGAGACGACAGACGTGGCCACCACGAACGACCTCAAGAACGGCATGACGCTCAACATCGACGGGCAACTGTGGAGCGTCGTGGATTTCCAGCATGTCAAGCCCGGCAAGGGCGGTGCCTTTGTCCGCACCAAGCTCAAGAACGTCCTGTCCGGCAAGGTGGTGGACCGGACCTTCAACGCCGGGGTCAAGGTCGAGACGGCCAGCGTGGACAAGCGGGAGATGCAGTACCTCTACCGCGAGGGGGAGGACTTCGTCTTCATGGACACGCAGGACTATGACCAGCCGCGCATCCCGGCCTCGGTAGTGGGTGACGCGGCGAACTACCTGCTGGAGGAGCAGACCGCCACCGTGGCCTTCAACGAGGGCGTCCCGCTGTACGTGGAACTGCCCGCCGCGGTGGAACTGACCATCAGCCAGACCGACCCCGGCGTGCAGGGTGACCGCTCCACCGGCGGCACCAAGCCGGCCACGCTGGAGACGGGGGCGCAGATACAGGTGCCGTTGTTCATCACCACGGGCGAGAAGATCAAGGTCGATACCCGGACCGGCGAGTACCTCGGGCGGGCGTGACCACCCCCGTGCCCGCGCGTAGCAAGGCCCGTAAGCGGGCGCTCGATGTCCTGTTCGAGGCGGAACTGCGCAGCCAGCCGGTCCTGGATGTGCTCGCCGGACACGCGGCGGACGAGGCCCGGCCATTGCCGGGTTATGCCGCTGATCTAGTGCGGGGGGTACACGCCCACGCCGAGCGGATTGACCAGTTGCTGGCCGAGCACGCTCACGGCTGGGCGCTGGAGCGGATGCCTGCCGTGGACCGCAACATCCTGCGCATCGGGGCCTACGAGTTGCTGTGGGCAGACGACGTCCCGGACGCGGTCGCCATCAGCGAGGCCGTCCACCTCGCCAGGGACCTGTCCACTGAGGGCTCGCCGGCCTTCGTGAACGGCCTGCTGGCCAAGCTGCTCGAACTGAAGCCGACCCTCACCCTCTGACTCCGCCTGCCGTCCACTCGCGTCCCACAGCCCCCTCACACCCCACGCCTTTTCATGATCGTGGAACAGGGGGAGCGGAGGCGGCCCGGCGGGGAGCGGAGGCGGCCCGGCGGGGAGCGGGGAGCCGGTTCAGGCGGGGGCGAAGCGCAGGCGCAGGCCGAACTGGCGCAGGACCGACCGGAACCACAGCGCCGAGACGGCGATTCCCAGCACCACCAGGGCCAGGGTGAGCGCGGTCGAGAGCATCAGGAACAGCGCTGTCGGCTCGGTCATCATCAGGACACCCAGGCCGGCGGTGAGCAGGAAGAAGATCCCGGCCCACAGCCAGGTAGCGCCCTGGAAGAAGCGGTGCAGGCCCGGGTGGTGGCTGGATGGCTGCCGCAGGGCCACCACCTCGGCGGCGAGCCGGGCGACGAGCGGGCTCGGCCCACGGGCGGTCCGCGCGAACAGCACGCACATGACCAGGTTGGCGACCGGGAACTGGAGCAGGTAGAGCCAGAGCTGGCCGGTGGTGAGCACCATCGCCGTCTGCAGGGTGAGCACGGCCGCCGAGATCGTGAGCAGGCTCGGGACGCTGCCGGTAGCGATCTTGCGGATGATCGCGGTGAGCCAGGTGGCGATCAGGCCCGCCAGCAGACTGGCATCCCGGCCGTAGAGCCAGGCCGCGATAGCTGCGGCACCCACCGGAAGGCCGGCGGATTCAGTCAGACTCCAGAGCGCGGTGCGCAACAGGCGGAACGGCCGCGGCAGCTCCAGGTGCTCTCGCATGCCGGAGAGCCTAAGCGGTCACGGCGACCGTGGGCGCCGGAAACCGGAAGTGTCAACGTGAATCCCATCACTCGGACGCGTGAGCCCGCCGTTCATGTGGATCAGCGGGCCTGGTGTTCGCGCAGATCATGAGCGTACAAGACCGTGTTGTGACGCCGGCTGCCGACGGCCCCGAAGTCCTTCTGGCGGCCATATCCAGTGAAACCCAGGCCCGGTGCAGGTGCAAGGTCCTACGTTGCCCGGCCCGCCGGCCCGGGAATGTCCCCGGCCGGCACTAGATTGGTGCCGAGGGCAGGCGAGGAGGTCGGCATTGCCAAGTGCGCCGGGGCGGCACTGGAGCCAGTACGACGACGCACGCACCGCGGTGGTCCGGGATGTGCTGCGGGCGGTGGTGTCCGCCCTGGTCGCGGAGACCGGCCGGACGCGGCTCGGCATCGTCGATGCTGGCGGCGGCACTGGTGGGTTCGCCGTTCCGCTCGCGGGCCTGGGTCACAACGTGACAGTGGTGGATCCCAGTCCCGATTCGCTTGCCGCTGCGCAGCGGCGGGCTGCCGAAATGGACGTCCCGCTCACAGCCGTCCAGGGAGACGTCGCCGACCTTGCCGGAGTTGCCGGTGAGCAGAGCGCGGACCTGGTGCTCTGCCACAGCGTGCTGGAGTACGTCGACTCACCCGCGGATGCGCTGGCGGCGATCGCCGCCGTCCTGCGGCCCGGCGGGGCGGTAAGCGTGCTCGCCGCCAGCGCGGTCGCGGCGGTGATCCACCGGGCCCTGGCCGGGCGGTTCGACGAGGCCCGGCGGCTGCTCGCGGGGATCAGCACCGGCAGCAGCCAGGCGGCGGGCCCGGCCGAGCCGGGAGCCGCCCGCGCCCGGCGGTTCACCATGGCCGGGGTTGTCGGTCTCATCGAGGAGGCTGGCCTGCGGGCGGGAACCGCCCACGGCATCCGGGTTTTCGCTGACCTGGTTCCCGGTATGTTCGCCGACGCTGACCCGGGGGCGGCCGACGCGCTGCTCGCGCTGGAGCAGGCTGCCTCAGCCCATCCCGCGTTCCACGACATCGCGACCCAGTTCCATATCCTCGGGTACCGGTAAGCGCATGGCCGGCGACGATACGGGTTGCCACATCCTCCATGCCGACATGGACGCCTTTTACGCCAGTGTCGAGATCCGCGACCGGCCAGAACTCGCCGGGCTGCCGGTCATCGTGGGCGCTACCGGCAGCCGCGGGGTGGTGCTTTCCGCCTCCTACGAGGCCCGCGTGCTCGGGGTCCGCTCGGCGATGCCGATCACGCGAGCGCGGCGGCTGTGCCCGCAGGGGATCTACGTCGCGCCCCGCCACGCGGTCTATGCCGCCGTGTCCGCCGAGGTCATGGCGGTATTCCGGTCGATAACCCCCGAAGTGGAGCCGCTGTCGCTGGACGAGGCGTTCCTGGACGTCTCCGGGTCCATCCGGCGGCTCGGCTCCCCGGCCCGGATCGCCGGGCAGATCCGGGCCGCGATCGCGGATCAGCAGGGGATTACCTGCTCGGTCGGGGTGGCCAACTGCAAGTTTGTGGCCAAGCTGGCGTCGGCACGATGCAAGCCGGACGGGCTCCTGATCGTCCCGGCCGACCGGGTACTCGACTTCCTCCACCCACTGCCGGTGGCCGCGCTGTGGGGGGTCGGGGAGCAGACCGGGCAGGTCCTGGCCAGGCTCGGCCTGCGCACCGTGGCCGATATCGCCCATACCCCCGTCGCGGTGCTCCAGCGGGAACTCGGCCAGGCGGCCGGCGGGCACCTGTCGGCTCTTGCCTGGGGCCGCGATGAGCGCCCGGTGATTCCCGGGGCAGTGGACAAGAGCATCGGCGCGGAGGAGACCTTTCCCGTCGATGTCGACGACCCCGAAGTGATCCGCAGGGAACTGCTCCGGCTATCGGGGCGGACCGCCCGTGGCCTGCGGGCGGGCGGGTCCGTGGCCAGGACGGTCGTGGTGAAACTCCGGCTGGCCAACTTCACCACGATCACCCGGTCCCGGACCCTTCCCGAGCCCACCGATGTGGCGAGAAAGATCTATGACACAGCCTGCGCCCTGTACGCGGCGGCCGGGCTTGACTCCCGGGCGAGGCTGCGGCTGGTGGGTGTCCGTGCCACCGGCCTGCTCCCCGCCAGCCGGGCAGCCACCCAGCTGGCCTTCGGTGAGCGGCAGGTGTCGTGGCGTGACGCCGAGCAGGCGGTGGACCGGATCGCCGGGAGATTCGGCCAGGACATGGTCCGGCCCGCCGCGCTTGTCAAGGGCGCCGGCCAAGCGGCAGAACACGGGCCGGCCGGCACTATCCGCCCACCTGGGGCATAACGCAGGCCACAGCCTTGGGTAGACTTGAACCGAACTGCTGTTTGAGAAGTGAGTCATCGGGCGTTACCTGGGCGGGTGCGGATGAACATGGCGGCAGCAGGTGCGCACCGGAGGCGGACGCCAGAACATCATCAGCCAAGCCTCTCTTTGCACTCCCACGACTCTTTCCGAGTGCCTGGCAGCACTCGTATTGTGGAGGGAACCAGGACCGGGAGATGAACGTCATCGCACCTGTCCCCACGCGTGAGGTTCATGGGAGGCGCTGTGCCGCTTTCTGAGCACGAGCAGCGTCAGCTCGAACAGATCGAGCAGGCGCTCTATGCCGACTATCCGAAGCTTGCGCAGGCCGTGCGCGCCAAAGACCCCCGGGTCCACTACAAGCGGCGGGTAGTCGAGGCTGCGATCGGGTTCCTGCTCGGAGTGGGTTTGCTGCTGGGCGGCGTAGTTTCCCAGTACATCTTCGTCGGCGTCGGTGGCTTCGTGGTGATGCTGGCCTGCGCGATGTGGGCACTGACCAGTTGGCGGCATATGGGCGGCATCGTCAGCGGGCGCGGTTTCGGACTGGCCCGCAGTCCTGGCGGGGCACGGGGCGGTAGAGCACGGGGACCTGGTGGTACAGCGGTCAGGGGCGGTGCACGGGGCCAGCGCCGCGGGCGCGGTCCGGCCCGGGACCGGCGCCGCGGGCGCGCTGGTGGCGGGGGATTCATGGAGCGCCTGGAAGAGCGCTGGCGCCGTCGCCAGGAGGGTGACCGCTAACCCCCTCAGGCTGGCCGCTAACCCCTCAGCCAGGCCTGCCCGGGGACGGTGCGTTTTCTGTACGCCAGGAGAAGGCTGGCTGGGCACGTTTTCCGTGCCCTCCGCGCCGCAGCCCCGTGGTGATCACTTCCATCCAGCCGAACACGTCAAGGGCGTTCTGAACAGCTGCCCAGGCCGGCGTCATGACGGAGGCGGGCAGCACCGCGGCGGCCAAGCGTGCGCCTGGCCGGGATGATGTGGCGACCGCCCGCCTGACCGTCGCCACATCATCCCGCAGCCCGGCGGATGCGACCGGGCTGCTGGCGTACAGGGCACTTTCCTCGGCGAGGGCAATCCGGCCGAGCGCGGCTCGCTGCACCTCAGTGAGGCTCAGCGCCGCACCGATGCGGCGGGCGAGCGCTCGCGGTGATTCGCTGGCCCGGCAGGCGATCCGGTGGTCGGCGAGGTCATCGCGGATCTCCCCCCATGCAGCGTGCGCGCGCTGGGCGTCATCGGCCGCCGCGAGCCACCGGCGGCGCCGGGCGAGGGACCGGGCTGCCCGCGGTGTGACCGCCATCAGCGTGAGCACCGCGAGAACGATCAGCCCGGCCGACAGCGGAGCTGCCTTCCGCTGTCCCGCGCCCGCGCCTCCAGCGCCGGCGAGCCGCCTCAGCTTGGCGTTGAGCCCGCTGGGAGGTGTGGCGTTGGGGCCCACGCCACCGAGCTGACTGCCGGCGAAGGTGGGCAGTGGAGCGGGTACCGCGCCGGCCAGCGGCGGGTAGGAGTAGGTCGGCTGCGACGCGGTGGCCTGGCCGGCCTGCCCGGTCGAACCGGACGGTGTCGGCTCGAACCGCAGCCAGCCCGCTCCCGCGAAGTACAGCTCGGGCCAGGCGTGGGCGTCGCTGGTCCGCACGGCCCAGGTGTCATTGCCCCGGTAGACGCCCTGCGTATAGCCCACGACCACGCGGGAGGGGATGCCCAGCAGCCGGGCCATCACCGCCATCGCGAAGGCGAATTGCTGGCAGTAGCCGCGTTTGCTGCGGGTCAGGAACGCCAGCAGGGCGTTGGCGTCGCTCGGCTGCGCCACGTTCAGTGCGTAGGTGAAGTTTCCTGGCCGGGTGAACCACTGCTGCAGGGCCACGGCCTCGTCATACGGGCTGCTCTGTCCCGCGGTGATCCGCTTGGTGAGTGGCAGGATCTGCCGGAAGACCGGCGGGACTGCCAGGTACCCGGATCCGGCGGCAGCCGGCGGCGCCCGCCGGAGCTGCTGNNTCGGGTCCACCCGCCAGTCACCGGGCACTGTCACCGACCGCGGTGCGTACGGAACAGGCAGGTAACTCTCTTCGTGGCTGCCGCTGCGCAGGTTGCTGCCCAGGCTGATCGTCTCGCGCACTCTGAAGGCAGGGACGGTGCTGGCTAGCCCGGGTACGGCGGGCAGCGCGCCCTTGCCCAGCGCGGATGTCGTCACTGGTGGCGCCATGCTCCAGTTGCTGGTGCTCAGCTGGCCCAGCACATAGACCTGGAGGTATGGCGGGGTCGTGGTGGCGTTGGAACGGTAGGTGAGGACCGTCTGCGGGTGCGGTGCGTGCAGTTGCTGGTTCAGCTGGACCAGCGGCTCCGGGAGTGAGAGCGAGCCGGTATAGCCGCGGCCATGCCCGGTGCCGGGGATCAGGCGGTGGTGCTTGAGCCCGGGCAGGAACAAAGGCACCAGCAGGGCCAGCACCACG